>CADBJA010000058.1 GCA_902794945.1 Oscillospiraceae bacterium | reverse complement strand
TTGAGGCAGTTTGGCTGACGCCAATCAACGAAAATGCGGTAGAATTAGCCAAAAAGTTCAAGCGAGAGGCTGTTCGGGTTCGACTCCCGTCGGGCTACCATGACAGTCTAACATTTTTTCTACTATTTTAATAGACGGGGGATTATTGAGGGCTTACAAACTTTCAGGCACGGTGCAAACCGTGCCTGAGTTTTATCTATACCCTTTTAAAAACAAAATGTCCTAATAAAGCGGCTTGTTTTTGCTAAATAAATCTTATGCAGATTAGTCTATTTTGCTATTCTGTTTTGTGCCTTTTTTCTTTTTTAAAAGAATAAATGCCGTGACAGCTGCTACGAGCACTATGACAGTGCAAATAATAACAATAACAACAGTTTTATTTTTTTGATTTTGCTCGACTTCTTTTTTTACATCTGTTTTTGAGTTCGTCAATTCCAAACCGCCATACACTTTTTTGATAGCTTTAAATGCCGATTCATCATCCAATTCTTTGGTGAGGGAAGGAATATTTTCATCTACAGCTTTTAACTCCTTCTCAACTGCCTTTAAAAACTTAGGCAAGGTTTTGGCATCTATTTTATCTAAAGATGTAACAGAACAGGCAACCATTGCCTTTTCAATTGCCTCTTTGATTTGCTCCGGTTTGGCTGTGCTATTGTTCACAGCTTCTAAAAAGGATTTTTCAACCGCTGCATTGTATGCGCGCCGGGCTTCGGTTACATTACGAAATTTGCTTTTTTCTCCACTGATTTTTTCAATATTTTTATTTACCTTATCCACAAAATCAGTATCGTTACTTTCAACTTCGCTGATTTTTTGATAACCGCTATCCTTTAACGCAATATCAATGGCATCTTTCACCTGTGTATCATCTGCCGGCAATGCCTTTTTTGATTCACTTTTCTTTTCTGCCGTTTCTTTTTGCTGTGCAGGTTCTTGCGTGGTCGGCTCTTCGCCTTTTTTACAACTGACAGAAATAGCTTTGCAATTTAAAACAACATCTTCATACTTTTCATTAAAAGTATCCGGCTGTGAACAAGTAAGTTCAATTTTAGATGCATCAAAATGGTTTTTCGCTTTTACGCCTAAAACAAACAAAGAACCATCTTCTTTAACTTCGGAAGTGTTGTTCCAAACCACATTAAACTCGCCATCATTCGTACCAAAATTAGAAATGAAATTGCCCTTAGTGCTGACAGTTCCTTTTGAAACCGATATAATATCGACTTTTTCCACATCATACTTTACGGTAATTTTAAAACCCATCATCCCTGTATTACCGCCGGTAGTCACTTCTATTAATGAAGTATCGGTCAACGACAGCGCTGTGCTTTCAGCGCTAACACTGACACCGGCGGCAAAGCCGGGAAGCATAAATATAATAATCATTAAAAATGATAGTATTATCGTGCTGATTCGTTTCATTTTTTCTCCATTTGTGCAAAGGGCAGCTCTGTGTACTGTTACGCAAAGCCGCCCTTTTATTATTTTAGTTTATTTGCTTGTTTGCCTGTGAAAACATTATAACGCCTCTTTGCCGACAAGGAATCTTGCAATCAATGCAACGTCCTTGTTATTGACAGCACCATCGCCATTGGCATCAAATGCCATTGCCTGGTAATCTTCTAAAGTAATCAACTCGGCAACTTTGCGGTTCATCATAGCAACATCACGGTTGTTAATGATACCGTCACCGTTGAGGTCACCGGTAACAACAACGGTCTTACTGTCAATCACATTATCACCGTCAAAGAGTTTGACTTGTGCACCGGTACCGACAAAATCGGTTTCCCCAAGTTTTGTGCCCTCAACATTAAAGAATGAAAGGTCGGTGTTTTCAAACTCATTTGCCACAGTCTGCACATCGGTTCTGTATTTAATTCTTCTAAGGAACCCTAAATCATCGTAATTGAGTTTAGAATTGCTCTTTAAAAGAATGGTTGTTGCAAGGTCTGCTTTTACAATTACTTTGCACTCTGCCTTTTCGCCGCTTGATACCACGGTTGCAGTAATGGTGGTTTCACCGGCACCGACTGCAGTCACATTACCCTTATCATCTACAGAAGCGATAGAAGGATCGCCGGATGTCCACTCCACCTTGCTTTCGCTCAAGTGCTCCGGTGTAATAGTGGGCACAAGTGAAATCTTAGTGCTTGTGTACATATTGTAAGTGCTTCTCGGCAGAGAGATTCTTGCATATTCGCTCTCACGCACATATCTACCGGTAACTACCGTGTCTTCCGTGATGGAACTGAAGTCTTTATCCCAACCGGCAAATACCCAACCGGGAACAGAATCGGTATCCGGTGCAGTGGCTGCTGTCATATAATCCACTGTCTGCGTATCCAATTCCGTACCATCCTGCATTTGGAAAGTAACAGTATATTGCTTAGGAGTAAAGTTTGCATATAACGTCATGCTTTCGGTAATTGGTGTAGACAAATCAAATTTATTTGTCAAAAGGTCATCATAATAGAGTCCTTCTAAATCGTACCCTTCAATACTACAATTACTAAAATCAGCTATGCGGTTATTCTCAACAAGCATTGTAATCAAATTATCAAATAGGAATACCTTAATAATGTGATAATTCTTGTTGTAATATCTGAAAACATTATCTGTTTTCTGCTCTCTGGTTTCGGAAGCAACCGGTGCCTCCACAGCCCAATCGGTCCACTTGTAGTATTCAGCCACTTGATAACGAGAACGGTATTGCGGTTTTACACCGGCAACAGAAGTTCGATTGAACCACTGTTGGTCATTGTAGGTGTAATACCCTGTATTTACGCCATCCACTTCAATGAATCCGGATACATTTAGTCTATTGTCAATCGTGAGATCCTCATATTGACAATCAAATCCTTCTACCGCTTTTGGTGCATATTTGGTAACACCGTCTTCCACATACTTATAGTGGGAATACTGATACCTCACCTTTGTGGTATCGGGAGCTTCACCTGTCTCTACTTCAAAGCCGATTTTAGAAGTATCTTGTTCAATTGCTTCATCCTGCCAAGGTGTGTAATCGGTATAGGTGACGCCTGCCAAGGTCCAGTCGTCATCCATCAATTCACTTGCTCTTGCGGTAGATGAAGTGGTTTCTACATCTTTGAAGCTATAGCCGGTTTCCTGCTCCACAGTGAAGTCAGTGGGACTATTTTTAACCTCTTCCGGCAAATCGTTATAGAGCATCCATTCACTCGGTTTATCGGAAGTGTTAATGCAATAGTATTGAGTAACATCTTCACTGTTATTCTTGCCGAGGCTTTCGGCATGATAGGTCACTGAACAAGTTTTAGAAATCTTAATCGGTTTTGTGTAGATTTGTTCTGTGTCTTCATTCCCGTTTAAATAATAGTAAATGACCGCATTTTCATCCTCTGAAGAAAGAGTCAATTGAATATTGTCACTGTATTCACCGCTCTCATGATTGACTACCGGAACCGGAGTTGTTTCTTCAAACCAATAAATGGGAAGAATAGTAATGTCTTTGTTTACATGCTCATAATCATCCGGATTATACCAACCTGCAAAAATAACTTCATTGTTTTCTAATTCTTCGGGAGGAAGTGCGCTTTCATCGTATTTCACTTCTTGAGATTCAATAACATCACCTTTTTCATCCAAGAAGTTAACTGTATACTCTTTCTTTTCATACTGTGCGGTAACAATCATATCTTCAGTAACATATTGCTTACCGTTTTCAATAGCATCCCAACCAACAAAATCATAGCCTTCGATTTCTTCTGCTTCGGGTGCCACAAGAATATCGCCATAAGCGAATTTTTCCATCTTGATGGTTTGGTTTTGCCAATCTACAAAGACTACCGTGTATTCTTCTCTTTCAAAATCGGCAAAAATATCGGTATCTTCGGTAATATTGGTCACGCTCTTATCCCAACCTAAGAACTTAAAGCCTTCTTTAGTCGGATTGGTCGGCGGGGTAGCATTATCACCTTTTTCCACCTGTTGAGAGCTGATAATGGTACCATCCCAATCATAGAAATTCACGGTATAAACCGGCTTTGGTGCCGCAATGGTATCTACCACTTTAATATCGCTGGAGCCTTCCACACCAATGGCAACGGTGAAGTCACCGGTCTTTATGGTCGGTTCTTCACGCAGTTTATAGGCGAAAGAATAGTGACCGTCACTCTCTACAGTCGTTTGACCAATATATTCATTGGTATAATCGGAAGCGCCGGTATAACCGTAAACATATAAAGTCACCTGCTTGCCGGCATTCTCGGCGCCTAAATTGCCGGAATGTTGACGCTCCACGCCGGAATTATCCTCAGGCATCTCTTCTTTTGTTTCATAGCGATACCACTGTTCGGATTGCACCCTTCTATTGTCAGATGTGCTAACTTCTGTATCGCTCCACTCTGTCCAAGGAGTCCAACGCTCAAAATTGTAAGTATAACTGTAAGTAATATAATCGTACTGCTGTTTTGTGCCGTTTTGATAAGATTCAGACCAAGACTTTTGCCACCAACATTCGTTATTCACCTGTTTATTTGTACATCCATGAGGACAAACGGCGTTTCCGTATCGCGGCGCACCGTTACATGATGAATAGCCATTACATCCCATAGGCGTATATGTTTGGAAAGAGTGATACGCTCCACCGCCATGGTCTACAGGACATAATACATGCTGCGAGCCCTGGTTATAGTTTCTCCAGTGATAATATTCGTATTTTGTTCTTGAACCATAGGTTGCAACAGTTCTCTGACCGGCTAACACGCGCTTTCCGCTATCATTATCATAAGTAGATAATTGAGTATCCTGATAACCGGTTTGGCTTTGTTTAATCGCATTTTTGGTCCCATTCCATGTCCAACCATCTAATTCTTTGGAATTACCGGTGGTGGTTTGCTTATCGCTGTAGCGATATTTCATAATCGGTTCAATAATTAAAGAACCATCCGAATTTTCCGGCATTGTTTTTGATTCCGCATACATTACACCTTTGGTAACTTCTGCCACATCACTGGATGAAATCGGCACGCCGGAAGAATAGTTTGCCACCATAAACACTTCAACCTGAGAAGCGGTATTGGTGCAGGGCAAGAACACTTCTAAGCCCTCTTTTTTTGTGTCGGGCTTTATACTGAAAGCTGTAGATTCTGTCATATCGACCAATTTGCCCTCTGCCGTTTTCAATGCTACAACAGCCCTGCCGGTTACCAAATTAGAACTGCCGTTTTCAATATCTAATACTACATTATAACCATCAAATTGACGCTCGGCAGTTTTTACGGTACACTCAACAGGCAGTTCTTCATTATCCCAAGAATAGATGCCATCAATATTAATGTTTTTATCTAATCTATCGGTGTAAACATTAATATAATCCGTACTATTCCAGCCCTTAAAGTCATACCTGTCGGTTGCATGGGTATCGGTCGGCGGCGTCGCATCGGAACCGTAAGTCACCTTTTGAGAGTCAATCAACACACCGTCTTTATCAAAGAAATTGACAATATAAGTGTTAATTTTATAAGTAGCCTTAATGGTTTTGTTTGTTTTTACATTAAAGTATGAATCATCCCAACCTTGGAATGTATAGCCCTTTCTATAGGGTGAATCGGGCGCTTTAGCACTCTCACCCCAAGTTACCTGCACAGATGTTAAGGGAGAATCATCCCAATCTACAAAATTGACTGCTACCGGATTGTGCGCTGTGCAACTTCTGTAACCGCTCCAAGCGCTGGTTCCGGAAACATTGTAAGCCGCTACATAAAAATTGTAGGTGGCAGCGCTGTTTAATTGGTAGGTATAGGATGTTGTGTTACCAACATCAATATCTTTTGTTTCTGCCCCTCTGATAGCAAGTTTGTAGCCGGATGCGCCGCTGACAGCCCCCCAAGAAATAGTAACATTCTTACCTTTTGCAATATCGGATGCACTTACACTCGGAGTAGCGGGCACAGCGGGAATGGGAATCGGCTTAAAAGTATAATAATCTAAACAAGTCCAACCGGTTGCTCCATTAAAAGAAGTTTTCCCCCAATTGCCGTTGGTTTCGGTTACATATATTTCACTACCATTAGGAACATAACCAACTTTAGCATTACTGGCGCTTTTTCCAACTCCATTTCTAATATATATACCCGAACCGCAATTATTAACATAAGTGCCTGTTCGACAACTTGCCGATGCATTATAATGAGTATTGGAAGAACTGCTGCTTCCGCTATTGGAAGATGTAGTAGAAGTAGTAACAACATTTCCGCCGGGAGCATCTGGTCCATTACTACCTCCAGTGGTCAAATATATATAACCTAACCAACCACCTTTACCACCAAATGAAGGGGCACCACTCGCTGTTAATGTTGTAGTATAATTATCATACCATGTTCCAGTGGATGCTCCTGGAACATAATTGAAATAAGTAGAATATTTTAAAGCATATCGACCAGTAGAATGTCCTTCTGATGTAGTAATTTTGTTGCCTGAAACAACTTCAACAACAGCAACATGACTTCCCCAACAAGCCAATGAACCCGGTCTTGGTTGCTGTCCGACTTTCAAAACACCTTTATTATTCTTATATTGATTCCACCATGTTGACCCGCCAGAAGCTTTTCCAGCCAAGACTTTTGAACTATCATAGCCTAATATTTCGGACGCTCTACACCTTGCATAACCAACGCAAGACTGATTTCCTCTACCGTAATTGGCATACCAACCAGTCTGTGCCGGTGGCGATAAACGAGCTGAAAAAGCCGCATTTGCCTGAATTATCCCCACAGGAACAATGGACACGACCATAATCACTGCCAACAAAACCGAAATCAGTTTTGCGGAAAGTTTGTGTTTCATAAATTTTTCCTCCTTATTTTTTATCTATTTAAAACTGCTCAGTTCATTGTTACACTGAACTTTGCAAAATTCACTGAACTTAATACCACTGAAATATCGGCAATGTCAATGATATTATCACCGTTCAAATCAAACTGTTCATTGTTGTGGTCATAAACATCTTCAGACAATAGCAAAGCAATATCGTTAATGTCAATCACATCATCATCATTCACATCACCAAGCGGTACCGGTTCTTTCTCTAAGGCGATAGTCTTGCCGTAATCTTTTGCGGCTAACGCGATGTTTTGCACTTTTACTCTTACACCGTTATGAGCATCGGCATACACCTGATATGTACCGGGTTCCAAATCGGTGAAGGCAAATACACCGTTTTGCGCAGTGGCAGTAACCTGCTTCCCGTCTTTTAACAGCGTTAACTCCGCCTGCCTGCCGATTACCGTTTCTAATTGTAGCTTCACACAAATCAAAGCATCATCCGTAAAGAAGTGTGCATCATTGTGCTCCACCTCACCGCAACGGGTACAAGTGTAATAGTAAGTTGCCGGTGCCTCATCCGTTTTGGGAGTTCTCAAAGCCTCTTGGCTGATGACCTTTTTCGTGTAATCATGCCCGAGTGCCTTCACTTCTTGCTGTGCCACCAAGATTTCACCGCATACGGAGCATTTGCTGCCCTCGGTCAAACCGGGTTCGGTACAAGTAGGCGCTTTTGCCTCTAAAGTCACCGGGGTATGCGGCAACTTTTCAATCGGTTCCCTGTCAATATGCGTTACATCATTTTTACATACTCTGATTTTTAAGCCTTCCTTGGCACAGGTGGAATCAACTATTATGTTCCAACTGCCCCAATCATGCCCTAAGGCTTTGATGGTTTCTTTGTATGAATCGTTACAACGAGAGCAGGTGAAGGTTTTTTCGCCGTCTTCTTCACAAGTGGCTGCTTTGGTAATTGTTTCAACATAATTGTGTCCCAAAGCCTTCACTTCTTGCTGTGCCACCAAGATTTCACCGCATACGGAGCATTTGCTGCCTTCGGTTAAACCGGTTTCGGTACAAGTCGCC
>CADBJA010000057.1 GCA_902794945.1 Oscillospiraceae bacterium | reverse complement strand
TGAATAATGAATAATTGTGGGAGGGACACCCTCACCCGTTTGATAGATGGAAAGAGAATATCTATTCTGCGCATATTTAAGCCAAATTTGGATTAAATCAAAACAAATACAATCAAGTGCGAATGTGTCACCCACTCGCTGACTGCCGACTGCCGACTGCCGACTGCCGACTGCTTAAATTCTAATTTAGCCACCGCAAGGGTGGCGTAAATTAGAATTTATTTCCAAAAAATTCTTACATTATTTACCATTTATTCATTTTCCCTATTTTATTTTAAATAATAATATGCTAAAATATAAAAGCGAACCGGAGTAAAAAAGGAGGTTTTGAAATGGCTGAACAAAAAATTATGATTGTAGATGATGATAAGAATATATGTGAACTGTTAAGGCTCTACTTTGAAAAAGAGGGCTTTCAAACCTTAATTGCCAATAACGGTGTAGAAGCAATCGAAACGGCAAAAATGGAAAAGCCGGATTTGATGTTACTCGATATTATGATGCCCGAACTTGACGGTTGGCAGGTATTAAGAGAAATTCGCAAGTTCTCCGAAATGCCCATTATTATGCTTTCCGCAAAAAGTGAAACTTTTGATAAAGTGTTGGGGTTAGAACTCGGTGCGGATGATTACATTGTAAAGCCTTTTGACTCTAAAGAAGTTGTGGCGCGTGTAAAAGCGGTTTTGCGCCGCAGTGCTGCGGTCAAAGAACCTGAAAAGGATGACGGTATTGTAGAGTATGATAAATTAAAGATTAACATTAATAATTATGAAATGATTGTTGACGGCAAAGCGGTAGATACCCCGCCCAAAGAATTGGAACTGATTTACCACTTGGCATCCAACCCGAACCGCGTGTACACCAGAGACCAACTTTTGGATGAAGTGTGGGGCTTTGATTATTCCGGCTATTCGAGAACGGTCGATGTACATATCAAGCGCTTAAGAGAAAAGTTAGAAGGCGTTTCGGATAAATGGGAACTGAGAACCATTTGGCGTGTCGGTTATAAGTTTGAAACAAAAGAGTAACGGGAATTAAAAATGGCAAAACAACAAAAAACAAAACATAAGCGCCTCAGTTTATTTACAAAGTATTATATTGTTGTTGCGGCGGCTGCCATTGCCTCGTTGTTGGCACTCGGCATTATTTTCTTTGTGTTTTTATATAATTATTGGGAAGATAAGTCGTTTGAAAGTCTTGAAACCGCATCGCATAATATCGCTGCCGAGATTTCATTAAATAAGCAGTTAAATATCCCTCTTGAAAGGCGGATGGAAACCGAAACGGTCAATGCTACCGTGAACGCCTATGCCGAGGTGAACAGTTGCGATATCGTAATTTTAGATAATAGCGGTATTTTAGTGAAAACGAATGACAACGCGCAGGTGACCACTTTTTCAAAAGAAACCATCCAAATTTTGCGTGAAGAAGCGTCTAATGCACAGGGTGGCAAAACCACCATTCGGTTAGGGGATTACACCGGCAAAGTGATTACTGCCCAAAGCGAAATTCAAATGGGCGATACGGTTGTCGGTACTGTTGTGGCAATTAAAGAGGCAAATGTGTTTTTTCCGTATGTTGAAGATATCCTGCGCTTGTTTATTTTCTCCGCCTTAGGTTCACTCGTCATTTCCGTCGGTGTGGCATATTATTTGGTATACCGCATTTATAAGCCGATTTTGCAACTCAAACAAGCGACCGAAAAAATCGGCGCGGGGGATTATTCTTTCCGCGTAGAGATTGATGGGGAAGATGAGTTTGCATACCTCGGCAACGCTTTTAATACGATGGCGCGTGATTTGGCGGCGCTTGAAACGTCAAGGCGCAATTTTATTGCCAATATATCTCACGAATTAAAAACGCCTATGACCACCATCGGCGGGTATATTGATGCCATTATGGACGGCACGATTGACCACGATAAGCAAGACCATTATTTAGAGATTGTTTCTAATGAAATCAAGCGTTTATCCCGTTTGGTTGTTTCAATGCTCAATCTGTCTAAAATTGAAGCAGGAGAGCGCACCCTTGAAAAGAAAAAGGTCAACCTTTCGCAAATGCTCGTAGAGGTGATGATTTCCTTTGAACAGGTGATAGAGAACAAAAACATTGAAATTATCGGGCTCGACAGATTAGAGGATGTCTATGCGATGGTGGACCGTGATATGATGTACCAGGTTTTTTACAATTTGACCGATAATGCCGTCAAGTACACCGACAACGGCGGCAGAATTTTGGTATCACTCTCACAGGCGGCAGATAAAGTCGGCTTTCGCATTATCAATGAGTGCAGCGGCATTTCTAAAGAAGATATCTCTAAAATTTTTGAGCGTTTTTATAAAGTGGACCGTTCCAGAAATCAGGATACGCAGGGCTTTGGCTTGGGACTGTATATTGCCAAAACCGTTGTGGGTATGCACGGCGGACAAATCACGGCGAGAAGTCACGAGGGGGCGGACTGTGAATTCCTGTTCTGGATACCGACAGAATAATGATAGAATTTGGGAGAAATTATGGAACAAAATCAACAATATAACGCCTATCCGCCACAGCAACCTGCGGCAAATCGTTTGCAACCGACAGGAGCGACAAATCCGATGCCGCCTACCGGCAGAGTGACACCGGCAGGGCAAGTGCCCCCTGTCAGGCAGGCGCCGGGGCAACCGCAACCGCCTTACGGGCAATATTATGTACAGTCGCCTTACGGGTATGCACCGTATTATCCGCCGAAAAAGAAAAAAATGTCGGTAGGGCTCATTGTGCTCTTGTGCATTGTCGGGGCGTGTCTGTTATTGGGCATCGGCGTATTGACCGGCAGTTTTCTCAAAAATTCGTCCTCAAATAATAACAGCGGCGCGGCAAATCCCGACACACCTTCCGTGAATGAAGAGTATGATTCTTTGAATGATAATGCGTTAAAACCCGGTGTGGATAATGGCGGTAATGATTTAAGCATCGCGATACAAAAAGAACACGGCAAGGCGCTCTCTGCCGCTCAAATAGCATCACGCGTCAAAAACAGCGTGGTGGGTATCAGTATCTATTCCACAAACGGTGTTTTGCAAGGGGAGGGTTCCGGTGTTATCATCGGTACAAACTCTAAAAACACAAAAACCTATGTGCTTACCTGTGCGCATGTGATTGATGAAAAAGAAACCTATGTTTACAAAATTGTCGATATGCACCATAAGGAGTATCTTGCTGCAATAGTCGGTTTTGATGCAAGTCACGATGTAGGCGTGCTTTCGGTAGAAAAAACAGGGTTTGATCCTGTCACATTCGGCGATTCTTCTGCCTTGAAAGCAGGCGAACAGGTTGTTGCCATCGGCAATCCCGGCGGGTCTGAGTTTTTCGGCTCCGTCACACAGGGCATTATTTCCGCTACCGACAGAATGGTTGCGACGGATGACCAGACCATTGCCTGCATTCAGCATGATGCCGCCATTAATCCCGGCTCTTCCGGCGGTGCATTGCTGAATATGTACGGGCAAGTGGTCGGCATCAATTATTCCAAAGTGGCATTGCAATATTATGAAGGAATGAATTTTGCCGTACCGAGTAAAGATGCGGTTGGGATTGCCAATAAAATTATCAAAGAAGGCATCAAAACATACGGTGCCAAAATCGGCATAGAGTATTATGTTGCCGCCTCTTATTTTGATGATAATTATAAGCAACTTATCATTAATTCCATCAGTGAAAAAAGTGATTTAAAAGGCAAAGCGGAAGAGGGCGATTTTATTATCGCCGTTAACGGCAAAAAAATCACCGACAAATATATGATTGTGAAAATCATTAATCAAAAAGCGGTCGGCGACAGTATCGCTATGACCATTGCCCATAAAAACGAAACCACCGGCAAGTATGATACCAAAGATATACAGGTAAAACTGATAGAAAAATAAGATATTTCAGAACTGAAAATCACAAAGAATGCGCTATTTTTCGAGCAAATTCTTTGTGATTTTTTTAGAATTTTTATTTTAAAAATTGTGCACTTTACCGAGAGAAAAAACTGATCTTTCGGTTGATTTTATTATATAAATATTGTATTATTATACTTGTAGAATAATAGCATAGCTCTAAGTGCGCCCTTTCGCACCGGAGCTTGCAATTTGAACACATATGCTTTATTCAGAAAAGGAGGAGTTTAACTTGAAAAAACTCAGAAAGACATTAGCACTCGTTTTAGCAGTTGTAATGCTCATTTCTGTCATTCCCTTCACGGTCAATGCAGAAGAGCCTTCCGCTACTTTTACGGTTGCTAAGGTAAACGGCACAGATTATGATGGCTCTACTCCCATTGTCGGCGGTGATTCCGTTGCCGTCAACATCAATATTTCTCTTGAAGAAGGCGAAATATTTAAGGGATGGATGCTCGGTTATCATTTTGACTCGGCGGCTCTCACTTACACCGGCACCGAGTATGATAACACGGTTTGGAACTTAACCACAGCCGATAAAACCACTTATGTGCTTGTCGGTGCAACCATTAAGCCCGGTCAAAGTGTCAGTGGTTTAGAGCAAACGGTAGCCACTATCAACTTTACCGTGAATGCTGCCTTCACCGGCACCACCACCATTGAGGGTGGTATGGGCACCAGAAACTACATCTCCATTATGGAAGACGGCAGTTCCACAGCGAAGAGTAAGAACATTACTTCTCAAGGTTGCGATATTACCGTTTACGAACAGGTAGATAAAACGGCATTAAAAGCGCAACTCGATGCATATGCGTTGTTGGATGAAGAGGATTATACCCCCAAATCATGGTCCGGACTTCCGGCACTTGTTACAGCGGGTCAAGCCGTATATGATAATGCGTTTGCTACTCAAACACAGATTGATGATGCGGCGGCAGCGATTGCGCAGGCAGTTGCCGGCTTGGTTCCGCTCGGCAACAAATTTGCCCTTCAAACGGCTGTTAATAACGGTAGAATTGAGGCGGCAAAAGATTGCTATACGCAAGCCTCTGTTAATAATCTTTTAGCGGTGATCGAAACCGCGCAGGTTGTTTTGGACGATGATAATGCCACACAAGCAGAGATTGATGATCAAACCGCTCTTGTGAATGCGGCAATCGATGCGCTTGTCTTAAATAATGTAACGGTTCGTTTCTTGAACTATGACGGCAGCGTGTTTGATGAACAAAGCGTTGCATACGGCGGCAGCGCTACCGTACCGGCGACTAATCCGACCAAGCCTTCCGACGTAGAGAATGATTATGTGTTTGAAAGTTGGCAGGGCACTTACACCAATGTTACCACAGATGTAGATATCACACCGGTATTCACTTCTACCAAGATTGAATACACCATCACCTTTGTGGATGAAGACGGCAGCGAAATCGCTATCCAAACTTACAACTACGGCGATACCGTTACACCGCCCGAAAATCCGACAAAGGCAGAGGACGATACTTACACCTATGCTTTTGAGGCTTGGACTCCGGCTTTAGATACTGTTAGCGGCAATGCCACTTATACGGCATCTTATACCGCTACTTATAAAGAGTACACCATTCGCTTTGTGAATGAGGATGATAGTGAGATCGCCTCCTACACCCTTCACTGGGGGGATGAGGTAACCGCTCCCGCAGCACCCGAAAAGGCTGCAGATAAAACCTATACCTACGAATTTGCGGGTTGGGATAAGGATGTTGTTGCCGTAGCAGGCGATGCCACTTATAAAGCGACCTTCAATCCGGTTTATATTGATTACACCGTGCAGTTCTTTAATGATGGCGGTACTTTAATTGATACTCAAACCCTTCATTATGGCGATACGGTAACCCTTCCCGAAAATCCGACCAAAGAGGCTGACGATACTTATACCTACGAGTTTAGCGGTTGGGCTCCCGAAGTGACCGCCGTTACAGGCGATGCCATTTACATGGCTACTTATAATAATGTATATAAAGAGTATAAAGTTGCTTTCGTTAATTACGATGGTACCGAGATTGAATCTTACAACCTTCATTGGGGCGATACCGTAACCGCACCGGCAGAAGACCCGACCAAGCCGGAGGATGATACCTATACCTATACCTTTGCAGGTTGGGATCCGGAAATTGATGTGGTTGCAGGCGAAGTCACATATACCGCTCAATATAATGCAGTATATAAAGAATATACTATTAAATTTGTTAATTATGATGATAGTGAAGTTGCTACCCTTACCCTCCATTGGGGTGATGAAGTCACCGCTCCGACAGCACCAAGCAAACCGGCTGATGACCAGTACACCTATGTATTTGCAGGCTGGGATCCGGCAGTTGTCAACGTAGCAGGTGATGCTACTTATAAAGCAACCTTTACCGAATCCACCAACACTTACACCGTTACTTTCTTAAATGATGATGGCAGCGAATTTGCTACCGCTCAGTATGAATACGGTGAAACACCGGTGGCTCCGGAAGGCACCCCGGTAAAAGATAATGATGATATGCATTATTATGTATTCTCCGGTTGGGCTCCGGAATTTGCGCCCGTAACCGGTGCGGCTACCTACACGGCACAGTTTGATGCATTCTTCATAGGTGCCGATTACACTGCAGTGAATGCAGCCGTTGATAAGGCGATGACTTATCAGGATTCCGATAAGTATACTTCCGTATCTTACAACCGTCTCTTTGCCGCTGTAGCAGCAGTCGATTATACCTTGACCATCGATAAGCAGGCTGAAGTGGATGCGTATGCAGCAGCCATTTTAGATGCTATCGACAAGTTGGTTTCCACTACCGAGTATGATGATGCTTATACCAAGTGTGCAGAAGTCAATAACGATAACGGTCAGTACACAGTTGATTCTTACAATGCATTCAAGGCCGCCTTTGAAGCCATCGGTGCAAAGAAAGACTTTAATACCGAAGAGGCTACCCAAGCACAGGTTAACGAAGCAAAGGCTGCATTAGATGCTGCCTATGCACTGCTTGAAGCCACCAATTTAGGTATTGACGGCGCTGAAGATTATCTTGAAAACGATGAAATCAGAATTAAGTCCAACACCAACACCAACACCACTTCTTTAGTGGCAAACGATGGTGGTGCAGGCACTGCAAGCCTTAAGTTCACAGATGCCAAGGGCGCTGTGATTACAGATGCCACTAAATCACTCGGTACCGGTACAAAAGTTGAATTGATGCAGGGTGATGAGGCTAAAGTTACCAAGTACATCATCGTATATGGTGATATCAATGGTGATGGTCAGGTTTCTATCGCAGATATCAGACTTGCCAGAAAGATGGCAGTTTCTACCGACGGTTACACCGCTTATCAGATTGCAGCAGCAAAATGCGGCGGCGCTGATGTAGATGTAGACGCAGTTATCGCACTTGCAAGTGCTATCTAAGTTCTGAATAAAGTTTATAATATAAAAGGGAACGGTTAGCGTGAAAGAAACTTTCACGCAGTGAATAGAGAATAGTGAAAAGTGAAGAGTGGTGGGCGGGACACCCGCTCCCGTTCCGCTACGCTCTAATTATGTAGGGGAGGGTCTCTGTGCCCTCCCTGTTTCTTTCATTTGTTGTGTGTGAATAAAAGAAATTCATGCGGTGTTCGTCCGTTCCCTTTTCCTTTTTTTATGCTCAATGAAAAAGACAGCCGCTACGGCTGCCTGAGAGTTATGATAATGCGCACATTTTCAACCTCGTTTCGGGTTATCGGTTTGTCCGAGAATATAGTCGATAGAAACCCCGTAATAATCGGAAAGTTTTATGAGGATTTCCGTTGGAATATCAATGTCACCGTGTTCGTAATTGGAATATACGCGTTGGGAACAGTTGAGAATTTCCGCTAACTGGCGCTGTTTTAAATCATGATCCTCTCTTAAATTGCGAATTCTTTCATACATATATCTCACCACTCAAAGTTTATTGAATAGTATTAGTATATCTTAGCGAATAATTCGCTATTGACTTTTAGCGGATAAGGCTCTTTTCCTAAAACCGTGAAATCAAAGAAAAATCTAAAACGCAACAGAAGTTGCAAATAGTTGTTTTCTTTGCAAACAGATGAGGAGTAGAAGC
>CADBJA010000056.1 GCA_902794945.1 Oscillospiraceae bacterium | reverse complement strand
TTAGATGAATATAAATATGATGTTTTCATCTTAACCACTTTACATCGCCCCTTGTGAGGGGAGATGTCGGCAAAGCCGACAGAGGGGTAGTCAATTTAAGGCACAAGGCATAAGGCATAAGGCACAGCTGCGGTCTTTGACCGCAGAATGAAGTCGCTTCGCTAATGAAAAATGAAGTCGGCGACAAGTCGCCTAATGAAGTCGCACTTTCAGTGCTAATTAAGGGTGAGGCACTCACACTCGTTCCGCTTCGCTCTATTTGTAGGGGCGGATACCATCCGCCCGAAAGAAGAAAAGAGCCTTTTATATGTAAAAAAATATCAGGCGGCATTACTGCCACCTGATAGAAAATAACTTATTTTGTTTTCACCTTATATGTTTTGCTCCAAGCCGAGAAGTAATTTGCCTTTGCAATGTTTTTGTAGGTTCTAATGCGCACATAGTAATATTTGCCTGCATACAGTTTAGAAGCCGTTGCTTTGAGTAATTTCGGGTTTTTGACCGTAATCGTTTTTGCTCCCGCAAAGTTTGCTTTTAAGCTGTACTGCACCTGATAGCCGTTAACCGTTGCATTCTTCTTCCACTGTGCGTTAAATGCCTTCTTTGCAGGGGTGAGTTTTGTCAATGCAGTGCCGGTCGGCAGTGTAGGCGAAGTCAGTCTGCTACTCCACGGGCTAAAGTAATTCTTGCCGTCTGTCGCCTTAATGTAGAACCGCACGCGGAATTTGTAGTTATTGCCTGCCGCCAAACTCTTAAATGTGTAAGAGGTTACCCCTGCTTTGAGTGTGGCGTAAGTCGACCACTTGTTACCGTCTTTGGTCGAAATCTGCACCTGGTAGCCGGTGGCGGTGTTCACATTGTTCCACTGCACTTTAATTGCATTTGCGGTTCTTGTACTGTGCTTGAGGGTGAGTTTGCCGGTGGGGGCGGTGTAGCTATCGACCTTCTGCTTTTCTCCACAACGCGAGCAACTGTGCACGGTGTAGCCGAGTTGAGTGCCGGTGGGCTTTACAACTGTTTTTGCCTCAGTATTATGACCTAAAGCCGAAATATATGTGTCAACATAACTTTCTCCACAGGAACAAGTATGTGTTGTGAAGCCCTGTTCGGTGCAGGTTGGCGTTGTTACAGTAGCGGCAAAAGAATGCATATGCGGCTCTTCTATCACCTCAAAAGGTATGCCTGCCCACTTGCAGAATGTTTCGGCATAAGAATCTTTATATCCGCTGATAGTCAAATTCGTGCAGCCGCTGAAAGCATTATACTCAATTCTTGTGACAGATTTCGGAATGGTGACATGTGTTAAGTTTTGGCAGTCTTTAAAAGTTCCGTCTCCAATGTAAGCAACACTATCGGGAACTTCAAATTCTTTTAATGTTTCACATTTATATAGATAATGATATTTATCTGTTAATTCAGTGGGGTTGTCATTAAAAGTGATGCTTGATATCGGAGAGTTACTAAAAGCATATTTTGTTAATAATTCATCTTGATTTAAAGGATAATCATTACCAACATAACCCTGAGTTGAAATAGTAATAGAATGAGGTAAAGTGATTTTTGTCAAATGACTGCACCCGTTAAAAGCACATAAACCGATTTCAGTTACACTGGGAGAAAATGAAACAGAACTGATGTTTTCATCACCTCTAAGGAAATAGGAGTTAATCCTTTCTTCATTCAATTCCATATTACTATATATTTCTCCATTGAAACTGATTGTTCCGCAGGACAAAATGCAGTATGGTAGTTTTGACCAGTCTTCTACCGTGCCTATAAAATTAATTCTTTCAGTAGCAAAACCATGAAAGGTTCCTTCAAAGTATTCATTATACCAACCGTTAACAAGTTTGATAGGCACATATTCAATATCTTTATGAAGTGTAATTTCATTCACACTAAGGCAACCACTAAAGACCCTATCTCCCAAACTTTTTAATGAAGCGGGCAAATCAATTCTACTTAATTTCTTACAGCCTGAAAAAGCAAAATCTTCAATAATTTCGAGAGAATTTCCAAAGTTTACATTGGTCAAATTACTGCACTCATAGAATGCTTTTATTCCAATGTTTTTAATAGAATTAGGCAAAGTTATTTCAGTTAAATTACTGCAATTTGAAAAAGCTTCCTCGCCAATACTTTCAAATCCCTCTTCTATTATTACAGTCTTCAATGATTGCCCATTACAATATGTAGTTGTGACCTTAAGAGCGTGTCCACTGCCCCTTGTTAAGTCAAGTTTTTCAATATTGCTACAATTACCAAAAACATCGTAACCCACATCTACTGAACAAGGTATAGTTAATTCTTTTAAATTATCACAGTTAACAAAAGCAAAAGAACCAATGCTTGTAACAGAATCAGGAATTGTAATGGTTGTTAAACCACTACAGTCATAAAATGCAGAACTGCCAATGCTTGTAACAGAATTAGGAATTGTAACGGTTGTTAAACCACTACAGCCATAAAATGCATAACTGCCAATGTTTGTAACAGAATCAGGAATAACCGTGTTTTTACAGCCGAACAACAAAGTGTTGCTTGCAGTTTCGATAATAGCATTACAGTTGCCACGACTATCATAAACAGTATTTAAAGGTGAAACCTCTATGTTTGTTAAAGCACTACAACCTTTCCCAAAGGAGAGTTTATCCGCATATATGTAGGCACCTGAGAAGAAAGCACAGCAGCCAATAGTTGTAACAGAAGCGGGAATTTCAATACTCGTCAAACTACTGCAACCTGCAAAAGCATATTTACCAATGCTCATAACAGCAGCTGGAATCTCAATACTTGTTAAACTACTGCATTCTGCAAAAGCATAGTCGCCAATACTTGTGACAGAGTTTGGAATCGTGATACTTGACAATCCACTGCAGCGAGAAAATGTGTTTCCACTAATACTCGTGACAGAGTTTGGAATATTAACACTTGTCAACTCACTGCAGCCCTCGAATGTTGCCACTCCAAAATTAGTGACAGAATCAGGGATTTCAATACTTGTTAAACCAGTACACTCCCTAAATGTCCAACCACCTAAATCTGTAACAGAATTCGGGATTGTAATGCTTGTTAAGTTTTCACAGTATGCAAATGTCATATAACCAAGACTGGTAACTCCATTGTTAATCACAACAGTTTTTATCTTAGAATTACGATAAAACGGATTTGAAGAACTAGTGTATGCATGAATTTCTCCTGTTCCACTGATTGTCAAGATACCTGTTGAGGAATCTAATGTATAATAAACATTTTCGCCGCAAGACCCGCTGATTGAATTAACCAATAACTCAAACGAAATATTATTGGTTTCACAATAGTTAACGGCATAAGAACCTTGATAGCAGTAAACTACAAAATTTGAAGCTGTTGATTCAAATGCATCTACACCAATATTATTTACTGTACTCGTAATTGTGACGCTGGTTAAATTACTGCAATTATAGAAAGCTTCTTTACAAATGCTGGTTACAGAGCCATTAATTATCACTGATTTAATGCTGGTTGCCCCACAAAACGGACTTGTTAAGTACATATCTCCACTGCCGCTAATAACAAGTTCTCCAGTGCTTGAATCAAAAGTGTAAAACACATTCTCACCGATTTGACCGCTGGTCGGTAAATCAGTCGCAGATGAAACAATATTCAACCCTGCAAAGAAACTACACAGAATGGCTACTACCAACAAACAGCTAATTATCTTTTTCATTACTTCTACTCCTTTTCTTCTCGTTTACTCCAAAGCCAAAAATCAATTTTTTTAACATTGGTGA
The DNA here is from genome assembly GCA_902794945.1 of Oscillospiraceae bacterium. Taxonomy (GTDB): domain Bacteria; phylum Bacillota; class Clostridia; order Oscillospirales; family Acutalibacteraceae; genus RUG714. The sequence continues at coordinate 4,301 of CADBJA010000056.1, read as the reverse complement.
TTCTGTTTTTATAATCAGGGAATGTCTCATCAAATAATTGAACACACTTTTGACCTTCTTCACCGGCAAGGAATTCGGAATACAGTCTTTTTATTTCATCATATATTTTTACAGCTTCTTTTATCCTTGTTTCTTTATCGGCAGTGTTGCATCTATTCCACTGTTTATCTAACCCTAAATTCTTTAACACAAAACTGTCCCATATCGGCAAATTGGGATTGACGGCAGCCAACATTTTACTTGTAAAAGAAACAGCAAGTGTTTGATTGACTTTTTCAAGTTCTACTAATATTTCTTCAAAAGACAAAGGTCTTTTCTTTTGAGATTCTAATAATTGATAGAATTTGCTTTTCCATTCGTTTGGTTTTGTTTTTACCCTAACCCTAAAATAGCCGTTAAACTGTTTCTGAAAATCCTTATCAGCTTTAAAATCTTCTTTTTGAATTGTTTCAATGATTTTGCAGTATTTTTCTATGCCAAGTAAAGACTTTAATGAATCTGAAATAACTTTTTTTGAATCCAGAATATCCATACTTTTTCCTCCAAAAATAAAAAATGCGCAGCCGTCAAGCTACGCAATAAAATACATAGCTCATAGCTGCTAAACTAAAATAAACACAATATCCAAACGAACAAGTGAATAAAGAGCTTGTATTTTTAACAAAATAAAAGCTTGTTGTTTGGATAAAACAGTACCAATAACTATATTTATTTTAGTTTAGCAATTTTATCATATCACAGTTTGTAATTAATATCAATAATTTTAGTCAAAAAGAAAAACACCCGATTTAGAAAATCAGGTGCTTGAAATATCGCTTTTTCATTATGCCGAAATAATATCACATTTGGTGAGCATTGAGGGGTCTGCTTTGAGAACGCTCAAAAACCTTCTCGCCGAACCAATCGGCTTGTTGGTGCCGGCTTCCCATGCTTCCACCGTTTTGGGAGATACACCCATCACTTCGGCAAAAGTAACCTGTGTCATACCAAGAGAAAGTCTGACATCTTTAATTTGCTCTGCATTAAACTCCGGTGCGGGGTTAACCGTACATTTAGCAACTCTTGCTTTGCCTTTGCCGGTTTCATAATCAACCGCTTCATTTAAGCCTTTAATAATGCTTTCATAAACGCCCATAATATCATCTCCTTGCCTGTGAATCTTTGAGGATTTCAATTAATCTCTTGATTTCGTTTCTTTCATTTTTCGTCAGATTATCTTTACTGTTTTTAGTATATGCAGTTATCAAATAGATTCTTTCATAAACCGCAAAATCGACATAACAAACTCTTGCACTCCCGCTTTTTCCTCTGCCTTCAAATGCCACTCGAATTTTTCTCAACCCGCCGGTGCCTTGCATTAAATCACCTTTAACAGGGTTGATAGTTAATTCCTCTTGAAGTGCTTTTAATTCTTTATCGGTAAAACCAATCGCTTTCCACTGCTTATCAAATTCGGGAAGCATTACAAACTCTCTTGTCATTTTACCACCACTTTTCAAGATTATTATACCCTATTTAATAGGGCATGTCAATGTTTTTTGAAATAGATGTCCAATAAAGAGAAACGGGTGTCCAGCCCTCAATTCTTCTTTCTTCGGTCAAAGACCGCAGCTGTGCATTGTGCATTAATTTGACTACCCTTCCGTCACGCTTACGCGTGCTAAAACGGGGACCCCGAAAAGAATTGCAAAAAAACCGCACAAAATGTGCGGTTGGGGTTGTTAATGAATATTCTATTCTTCTAACTGCTGAAGGTCTGTGTTTATCTTCTCAAGAGATTTCATTTGAGTGACTACTAAACTGCGCAGTAATACAATTCTGTCCGCTTGTGATTTACCTTCTTCAATTAAAACAGCGTTGTAACTCTCTGCATTGGCTAAAACGAGCAGTTGGTTAATGGTAGCGTAATCTCTAATGTTGCCTTTTTTGTCGGGGTTATTATCTCGCCACTCTTTTGCGGTCATGCCAAACACTGCCACATTGAGTAAATCTGCTTCATCGGCATATGTTTTTGAAACTTGAAAAGGTGTTAATGCAAGCGGTATTAGACTTTCTTTAATCGCATCCGTATGAATGCGATAATTAATTTTAGATATTTCGCGATTCAAATTCCAATTTAATGATAATTTGCTGTTTTCATCGGATTTAAGCCGCTTATAATCTTTAATGATATAAAGCTTAAACTCGGCAGAAATCCATGAGGCAAATTCAAATGCAATATCCGAGTGAGCATATGTACCGCCGTATCTGCCGGATTTTGAAATAATACCGATAGCAGCGGTGTGCTCAATCCACTTTTTAGGAGACATTGTAAACGCATTGGCACCTGCTTGATTTCTAAACCCCTCGAATTCGATGGGTTTAAAATTTGGATTGTGCAACACTTCCCATAAACCCAAAAACTCAATAGTATCTTTACTGCGCATCCAATTTTGTATTGTAGCAGCAGGGTCGTCACTTTTATAGCGAGCAATGTCGGTTAATGAAATATACTCATTTTTATAATCATTTGTAAAGATAGCAATATCTAACCCTTTTGCGTGAATTGTTTCTTTGACAGCCATGGTCTTTTCCTCTCAAAAAAAATGCTATACTCTCGAATAAATTATACTATATCACCGGAAAATTCGCAATGTTTTTTCTCACAGCAGAGCCGTCCGCTCGCTGACCGCTGACTGCTGACTGCTGACTGCAAGACAAGGGCGGTTATGCGGTTTAGGCACTACCCCTCCGCTTTGCTTTTTACAAAAGCAAAGCACCTCCCCTGACAAGGGGAGGCGTTAAGCGGTTTAAACATTTTGTTTTATTTTACATATGTACTCGAATACAGTGACCATGTGCCGTAATAGGTGACGCCATCAAAACGTGTATAGGCTCTTACCTTTACATAGCAAATTCTGCTTGAAGTTAATTTGCCCATAGTGTATGACTGGAGCGCATTTTCGCTTGCCGTTACATTGATTTTTTTGGCAACGGTATTAAAAGTGCGGTCGTAACTGTACCAAAGTTCGTAGCCGGTGCAAAAGCCCTTGTTCTTTTCCCACTGCGTGTTCACAGCCGCTTTTTTCGGTGAGGACACTCTCTTAATTTTTGCCTGTGCGGGATAGGTGGCGCTGTTATGCACCTTGCTCCATGCGCTAAAGCACTTTTGCCCGTGCTCTTCCACATACGTTCTTACGCGGAATTTATATTTAGCGCCGGGGGTTAAGCCCTTAAAGGTGCATCTGGTGGCTTTGCCTGTTTTGGTTTGTGCCCACTTGGTGCCGCCGTCGGAACACTGCACCTGGTAACCGGTTACACCTTTCACGGCGTTGTAAGTAACGGTTTGCTCACTCATGGTTCTTGCCGCGGTTTTCATTTCTACCGGCGGCTTAATGTATGCTTTTAAGGAAGTGGTAATTCTGTAAATACCGCCGGTTTCATTGGGGTTGACTTCGCCCGGCAATACGGCTAAATTCAAATAATAGGTGCCTTTTTTGAGGTTGAGCACAATGTAATCGACAGCCGTTTCACTGCGTGTGCCGGCAGTGTATTTTTTGGTTTTAAACATAAAATCACCGGCAGCGGTTTTTACATTGCATTTCACCGGCATGGCGTGTGCAATTCTGAAAATCACTCTGTAAGGCGATTTTACAATCAATTTGTGTTGTTTCGCGCCCTCCCCTTCCGCAACAAAGTGCAATGAGGGTTCTGCCGTGCTCAAAGTGAAGCCGGATTCTTTTGTATGATATGCGGTGTATTCGGCGCTCAAGGTGTAAGCGGTTTCCATACCGTACACTTCGAGGGAATACTCACCGGCATTTAAGTAGAGAAATGCTGTTTTGCGCACGGAAGCATCATTCTTAAAATCTGCCGCGCTAAAGTTGACAATCGCTTTGGTAGTGCCGGTCGCTTCATCCCTTAAAGAGACAAAGAGAATGTTTTTATCGGCAGCAATACTGAAAAGAACGGTGCCTCTTTTACCCAGTGTAAATGTGTATGTATTATAATGGTTTTCTTTGGTGGTTTGTGCAATAACTTTTGTACCGTCAAGCTCAAGCGGTACTTCCTCGGCAGAAGCAACAAACATCACGCCGAACATACTGAACACACAAACAAGCGCCAAAATAAGGCTGATTGCTTTTTTCATAAATTAACATCCTTTCAATCATAATAAAATGTATTACCTATTTTACCAATTAATGGGAGGATAGTCAAGGTTATAAATTCTAATTTAGCTGTGCTAAATTAGAATTTAATGAATGATGAATATTGAATAATGAATAATTGTGGGAGGGACACCCTCACCCGTTTGATAGATG
>CADBJA010000055.1 GCA_902794945.1 Oscillospiraceae bacterium | reverse complement strand
GGATTGTTATATAAATCGGGTGCGGGTGTCCCGCCCACCACTCTTCTCTCTTCTCTTTTCTCTCTTCTCTTCGAGGTCGTAAGACCTCGACAAATTCCTATTTGTCCGGAGGACCCACTATGTCTTGTGAACACTGTAACACCAAACACACGCAACGCGATGAAGCGCAAAAAAAGGCGCTTCTCAACCGCCTCAACCGCATTGAAGGGCAAATCAGAGGCATTAAAAAAATGATTGAAGAGGATGCGTATTGTAACGACATTCTCGTGCAATCCGCCGCTGCGGGTGCGGCACTCAATTCCTTCTCAAAAAACCTGCTTGCGGCACACATTCACACCTGTGTGGCGCGTGATATTCGCGAGGGGAAGGATGAAGTGATTGATGAATTGATTGATACCATGGGTAAATTAATGAAATAATGTAAAGTTTATTTGCTTTACAACAATGACTTACTTTGTAAAGTAAATTTTCTTTACAAACAATAGAAAGGCACATAAATGAAACAATACAATGTTACCGGCATGAGTTGTGCCGCCTGCTCTGCCGCAGTTGAAAAGGCGGTAAATGCAGTAGACGGTGTAACTGCCTGCTCCGTAAGTTTGCTTACAAACTCTATGGGTGTAGAGGGCAGTGCCGACGAAAGCGCCGTGATTGCCGCAGTTGAAAAAGCGGGCTACGGTGCAAGCGTGAAAGGCGGAACAAAAAACACGCAGAATGATGATGCATTTTTAAAAGACACCGAAACACCTAAAATTGCAAAGCGACTGATTGCCTCCCTTGCTTTTTTGCTCCTTTTAATGTATATCTCGATGGGAAACGGGATGCTGGGACTGCCCGTACCGCACTTTTTTGAGGGCAACTATATTGCACTCGCCCTCTCACAAATGCTCATTGCCGCCATCGTGATGGTCATTAACCAAAAATTCTTTATATCCGGCACAAAGAGCCTGTTGCACCGCTCGCCGAATATGGATACACTGGTGGCACTCGGCTCGGGCGCATCTTTTATTTGGAGCACCTATGCCCTGTTTCGTATGACTGCCGGCGGCGAAGCGGTAACGGAATACTACCACCAACTCTATTTTGAATCGGCAGCGATGATTTTGGCGCTCATCACGGTCGGTAAATTGTTGGAAGCCCGCAGCAAGGGCAAAACCACCAATGCACTCAAAGCCTTAATCAAATTAAAACCCACCACGGCAAACGTGATGCGCGGGGAAGATGAAATCGAAATCCCGATAGAGGAACTGCGTGTGGGTGACATTTTCACCGTGCGTGCCGGCGAAAAAATCCCGGCAGACGGCAAAGTGACGGAAGGCAGCGGTGCGGTCAATGAATCCGCCCTCACCGGCGAGAGCATTCCGGTCGATAAAGAGGTCGGCGACACTGTTTCTGCCGCCACGATTAACGAAGCAGGCTTTATGCGCTGTGAAGCGCTCAAAGTGGGTGAAGATACGGCACTTGCGCAGATTATACAAACGGTCAGCGATGCCGCCGCGACCAAAGCACCGATTGCAAAAATTGCCGATAAAGTATCGGGTATATTTGTGCCGGTAGTCATGTCAATCGCCGCCATCACCTTTATTATTTGGATGATTGCGGGCAAAGATGTTGCCTTTTCACTCGCCAGAGCAGTGTCGGTATTGGTTATCTCCTGCCCGTGTGCATTAGGGCTTGCCACGCCGGTGGCAATTACCGTCGGCAACGGATTAGGTGCCAAACACGGCATCCTCTTTAAAACCGCCGAGAGTTTAGAGCAGGCAGGCAAAATTCAAATTGCTGTGATGGATAAGACCGGCACGGTCACGAACGGTACACCGGTGGTGACGGACATTTTACCCGCCGCCGGATTTGATGAAGAAAATTTACTTGCCCTCGCCTACGCTTTAGAAGCAAAAAGCGAGCACCCGCTTGCCAAGGCGGTTTGCCGAAAAGCGGAAGAAGATAACATAACCCTGCACGAAAGCGATGCCTACAAAACCTTTGCGGGTAACGGCGTTGCGTGCAAAATCGGCTCTCACAAAGCCGTGGGAGGCAGTTTTAAATTTCTCTCTTCTTTGTGTGAGATTAGCGAGGAGATGAAAGCAAAAAATGATACCCTTGCCAAAGCGGGCAAAACACCACTGTTTTTTGCATTAGACGGTAAGGCGATTGGCATCATCGCCGTTCAGGATACGGCAAAAGCCGATGCTCTGCAAGCGGCAGAACAGTTAAAAAATATGGGCATTACCACCGTGATGCTCACCGGCGATAATGAAAAAACCGCCAATGCCATCGGCAAAGCGGCAGGGTTTGACAAAGTGATTGCCGGTGTGTTACCCGGCGAGAAAGCGGACGTGATAAAACAATTAAAACAAAGCGGCATCACCGCCATGGTCGGTGACGGCATTAACGATGCGCCGGCACTAACAGAAGCAGACATCGGCATTGCCGTCGGTGCCGGCACGGATGTGGCGATTGATGCAGCGGATATTGTGCTGATGAAAAATGAACTTTCGGATGTGCCGACGGCTGTCAGACTCGGCAGAAAGAGTGTGCGCACCATTCGCCAAAATCTCTTTTGGGCATTTTTCTACAATGCGGTGTGCATTCCCGTTGCCGCGGGAGCACTCATCCCTGCCTTCGGCATCATGCTCAACCCGATGATGGGTGCCGCTGCGATGAGTTTATCGAGTTTCTTTGTGGTGATGAACGCATTAAGAGTGAATTTATTTAAACTGCATTCGCCAAAGCACGATAAAAAAAGAGAGTGTGTCACGGTTGACACGGCTATCCAAAATCAAACAATCGAGGAAGGAGGAAATAAAATGATTATTCAAGTAGAGGGTATGATGTGCCCCCACTGTGAGGCAAGAGTGAAAGGTGAAATTGAAAAATTAGAGGGCGTGCAAAGCGCCACCGCCTCTCACGAAAAGGGTGAAGTGGAAATCCTCGGCACCCCGGATATTGCCGCAGTAGAAAAAGCGGTGACCGATGCCGGGTACACGTTTAAAGGAACCAAATAGGGATTTGTCGAGGTCTTGCGACCTCTCCCAATCCCTATTTAATGAATGATGAATAATGAATAATGAATAATTAAGGGCGACACATTCGCACTTGATTGTATTTGTTTGGTTTTAATCCAAGATTGGCTAAAATATGCGCATAATAGATATTATCTTTTCATCTATCAAACGGGTGAGGGTGTCCCTCCCTCAATTCTTCATCATTCATTATTCACTATTCATTACAAATAGAAATTGTGAGGCTATTTGCCTCACAAATTCCTTTTTGTTTAATCAAAACCACTAGTGAACTAGTGGTTTGCTCAGACCCTAGAAGGGTCACTACTTGCGACCCCTGGAAGGGGTACTGAAGGTTTACCAACGCATCACTACCACTGACAGCCACTTTAAGTGGCTGTTTTTTTAGTCTATTTCCACTTGCTACCCGTAAACGGGTCTACATACTCTTTGAGACTTATTTGGTCTTTTGCAAAATCTTCTTCCAACTGATTTTTGATATACTCTGCTATCTTTTTCGCATTCTTTCCTACCGTATCTACATAGTATCCTCTACACCAGAAATTTCTGTTGCCGTACTTGTACTTTAGATTTGAATGTCTATCAAAAATCATCAGTGCGCTTTTGCTCTTGAGTGTCCCTACGAACTGTGCTATACTCATATATGGCGGAATACTTACCAACATGTGTATGTGGTCGGGACACGCTTCCGCTTCTATGATTTCAACTTTCATTTCATTACACAGTTTTCTCATGATTTCACCCACATCTTTCCGTAATTGATTGTAGATGACTTTTCTCCGGTATTTCGGTGCGAACACGATATGATATTCACACCGATAACTGGAATGTGCTGTGTGTTTTATCTCATTTTTCATGTCTAAAACCTCCTTGATTTTTGGTGTTTTGGTCGGCAAACCTTCACCTATTTATATCATGGAGGTTTTATTATGCCAAGGCTTTTTTATCCACCCCTGGTAGAACCAGGGGTTTATATTCTGCCATGGCACCAAATTAAAACGCCCCTGCATTTTGCAGAGGCGTTTTAATTTAGCGAGGTATATATTTATCACTTGCGTGAAAAATATCTCTTACTGCTTTTCTTCATCATCCCAAAGTTTTTTGACTTTGGAGTCATCTTTCCAGATAACATCCATCGTTTCCGCATCAAAGTTTAAAAGGTTGGAGATGATGGCTGCCATCAAAACGGTTAAAATGATTTCGGGTAACATATATGACAGGTTGTAATACAGCGAATACATCACAGCCGTTCTGTCTGCCGCATACTCGCTCCACACGGTCACACCCGAAATAAAGTGGCATACAAAGCGAAGTACGCCGGTGACGGCAAGACCGGTCGCAATCGAAACGGATGATGCCGTTGCTTTCTTTTGGAAAACAAGCGCAAGCACGGTTAAAATGACAGTAACACCGGCTTCGAGAGCCACAATCCACCATCTCTTTTTCAGTTCCGCTATCATATCACCATCACCCGAAGAGAGCAATGCCACGGTGAAGAGCACAACCGTGCAAAGCACCAACACGCCGGAAATAATAATGGCGGGTGCTCTTTTTACCTTTTTAAACATACCGGAAAAGCCGAGCACACCAAAGGCTAAAATGTAATCGAATAACGCTACCATCACATAAGAGCCGATACCGTTGACATACGAAAAATTTTTGAGTCCTATAATCATCTGAATCACACCGTAAAGCACGGCAACCAAAATCGCCTGCGGCGTTTTGTAGCGGTACGCATAAATGCCGATAGGTAGCATCGCAAATAATGTGACACCGCCGCCGAAAGGCATTTTTAAAATAGTGACAAAACTTAAAATGGTGGCAAGCGCGAGCAATAAGCCGCCCTCTGCCAAAGAACGAATTTTTTGTGAACGGTTCATAACTTTCACTCCTTATAAAAATAAAATTGCCAAAAGAAATACTTGGCAATCAGGTAAAAACAATATCATCCTACGCAAGCATTATCTTGATCAGGTAATGGTCTGTGGCAGTATCAGCCGCACTCTCAGCCGGTTGCTCCAGCTCCCTTTTCTTTTGACACATATATACTACACGCATTCGGAGAAAATGTCAAGGCATTTTCCAAATCAAATACCTCAAAAAATTCCGCCCGAGAATAAATCTCGGGCGATAATTTTTAATACGGCAACGGCGGTACATCGAGCACCACATCACTGAGTGGGAACGAGCAGCACGGGTGAATATAACCGAACGATTTATCGGCTTCACGCCTGCCGTCTACACTCGCGGGGGTATACACTTCACCGCTCACAAGGCGGGAACGGCACCAGCCGCACCTGCCGCTACGGCAATCACTCGGCGCGGGGATACCGGCATCCTCCATCGCGCGCAAGAGTGAAGTATCTGCCGGGCAGTCAATCGTTCTTTCTTTTCCCTTAATGCGCACGGTAAGGCGGAATGTGCTTTTGATATCACCGGTATAATCGGCGTTCTTTTCGGGGTGAAAATACTCACCGAACAACTCGTGGCGCACATATTTGCGGCGCAGCCCGAGGGTGGCAATCTCGGCATCGGCAAATTCATACATCGCCTGCGGACCGCATAAGAAAATGGAATACGGTGCATCGGTCGGTGCATACTTTTTGATGAGTGCGGCGTCAATAAACCCGCTCTCGCACCCTTCGGCTTTCTGTTCACTTAAAACATTGACAATCTTTATGCGTGAATCCTTCTCTGCCCATACTTTAAAATCATCACTAAATACGGCGTCATCTAATGTTCTTGAGCCGTAAAGGAGGGTCAGCGAACAATCCTCATCCCCTTCAACAATGGCTTTTGCAAGTGAACGGAAGGGGGTAATGCCGCTGCCGCCGGCAATGCCGATTACGGTTTTTGCATCTCTGAGCGGCTCATAGGTAAATTCCCCTAAGGGGGCGGAAGCAATCACGCCGTCACCCACGCGCAAGGTATCTAACAAATGCCCCGATACGATACCGCCTTCTACCCTTTTGATACTGATGCGGATTTCACCCTTTAGCGTATCACGCGGGGAGGATGCTATCGAATACGGGCGGTTATACACTTTACCGTTTACATTCACCGCAAGCACCAAATACTGCCCGGCACTGAACCACGCAAGTTTTTTTGTACCTTTTGCCGCATCGGGTTCAAAAATAAAACTTTTAAAATCATCACTATGCGCGATAATCTCTTTCACCTTTAAAAACTGCACATGCGGGTGGAGTGCGAGCGCCATTTTATTGGCAGGGTAAGCATACAAATCTTTCACTGCCACAGCAGGGGCATTTTTAACGGCATTCACTCTGCCGTACATCATTTTAAACAGAGCCGTGTTTTTTAAACTTTCCATATTCTGCATTACTTACCCCTCCTTAAATCTTTCACAGCCTTCTCGCCTGCCATCGCACCGGTGATGTAGCCGGACGGATAACCGTCGCCCCGAATGGAGTGACCGCCGCAGAAGTACAGGTTCGGCACTTTATTTTCGACATCTTTTAATATCGTTCTTGCGACCACATTATCCCACGTTTCGTTGGCATAACCGTAAATACAACCATCCGGCGTGCCGAGGTAGCGCGCAAAGGTGGCTTGGGTGGCAATGACGATTTCTTCAATATGCTCCATCACCTGCACGCCCATGGTCTGTTCATAATCGCGAATAAACTTTTCGGCATAGTCGTTTTTGTATTTTTTATACTCTTCCGGTTTCATATTCTCCGGGAAATCGCCCGGCATCACCGGTATGGTGAAAAAGAGCATACTCGTGCCCGGCGCGGAGGCTTCGGGCAACGCCTTATTTAAGCAGTTAACCACATACATACCAAAATCGGCACGCTCGTTAAACGCCCGCCTCGTATCGGCAGTGGTAGAAATAAACACGCTGTAATCTTCAATCCCGAGTTCTTCCATAGAAGCATCAAGCCCCAAATACACCGTTACAAAACTCATACCGAGTTTGCGGGCATTGGCAAGTTTTAAGGCAGATTTCGGTATATGCTTTTGCTCACTGCGGTTCCACACATTGTTGGGAATGATGTTGGAAATAACCTTTTTGGCATAAATTTGCTCACCGTTCACCTCTACGCCAATCACACTGCCTTTCTCACTGTAAAGGAACTTGCTCACTTCACTGTTAAAGCGCACTTCCCCGCCGTAAGAGATGATAGATTGCACTAACGCCACACTCATTTCGTGTGAGCGGTGGTAGGGCATGGAGGGCGGTGTTTTAATAAATGCCGCCAGCAAACTGAGGTAATGCAGAGCATTCATATCGTCCGTCGGCACACCGAGGTAGCCCCAATAGGTGTTCAAAATATCCTGTGCTTTCTGCGGCACACCGAGCGCATCCATTAAATCATTAAAGGAGTGAGAGGCTGCTTTGACAAAATCGGCATACTCGCCCATCAGTTTTGCAGGGTTAAATGCGGGAGAATCCATATACGCCTGCGCTTCATCAAGCAAATTGTTTAAATCAAGCAGTTTTTTAACACTCTCGCGGCACCCCGGCACTGCGGCTTCCATATCATCCAAAAAGTTCTCATACCCGGGGCGGATGCGTACATCATAGCCATCCTCCCCTTTCACAATGGCACGGAACAATCTGTCTTCATAATAAAAAGGAATTGTCACATCTAAGCGCTTAAAGATTTTTTGTACACTGTCTGCCGCCTCATTTGTGGCGTCATCACACAACTCGTGCAGCGCCGCTTCGAACTCAAACCTGCCCCTGACAAAACTGGTGGCGCAACCGCCGGGGAGGTTATGTTTTTCTAAAATCAGGGTTTTGTAACCCGCTTTTGCCGTGGTGGCACCGGCAACCAAACCGCCGTTACCTGCACCGACAACCACTACATCAAAAACTTCCATTTTTCACCATCCTTTACAATGTTTCTACTTAAGAATATATCATTTATAAAAATAAAATAAAAGCCGAAAAATGGATAAAATAAATGAATTGAATTTATGAATAATTAACAAATAATTCTAATTTATGCCACCCTTGCGGTGGCTAAATTAGAATTTAAGCTGTTAGCTGTTAGCCGATAGCCGGTAGCGAGAGGGTGGGACACCCACACCCG
>CADBJA010000054.1 GCA_902794945.1 Oscillospiraceae bacterium | reverse complement strand
AAAGGGTGACTCCCTGCAGTGCAGGGAGATGTCACGAAGTGACAGAGGGTACGGGCTCCGGTTAGGAGGGGGACCGCTTTAGCGGTGGAGGGATTGTGACTTATGGGAGGGTTTGTGTACGCTCTCTGTTTCTTTTATCTGTTGTGTGTGAAAGAAATTCATGCGGTGTTCCTTGATTGATTACATTCGGCGAGGATGGGTTTCAAAAATAAGGAAGAGAACCGTCCCCTTCCTCATATGCGCAACCCCTATTTCAAATAAACGGTATCAATCTCTTCTAAATAAATCTCTGGTATATACCTTATCTTTCACATCTTCCAAACATGCATCATAGCGGTTGGCAACAATTACCGTGCACTGTGATTTGAAATCTTCTAAATCGTTAACTATTCGACTGCCGAAAAAGGTGGACCCGTTCTCTAATGTCGGTTCATATACAATAACATTTACACCCTTTGCCTTAATTCGCTTCATGATGCCTTGAATGGAACTTTGGCGGAAATTATCGGAATTGGCTTTCATAGTCAATCTAAATACCCCAACGGTAATATCCTTTTCTCGTTCCGCACTGTATTCACTGCTGAGTGAATACGCACCTGATTTTTCAAGCACTCGCTGTGCGATAAAATCTTTTCTCGTGCTATTACTCTGTACAATAGCACTAATCATATTTTGCGGCACATTATCATAATTTGCCAATAGTTGCTTGGTATCTTTCGGCAAACAATAACCACCATAGCCAAAACTGGGATTGTTATAGTGTTCACCAATACGCGGGTCTAAGCAGACGCCGTTAATAATAGAAGCAGTATCAAGTCCCCTAATCTCTGCATAAGTATCCAACTCATTAAAATATGAAACACGCAGTGCCAAATATGTATTTGCAAACAGTTTCACTGCTTCCGCCTCGGTACTGCCCATCATCAAAACAGGTACATCTTTCTTGTCGGCACCTTCTACAAGCAGATTTGCAAATTTCTTTGCTGCCGCAAATTGTTCCTTATTCTTTTCATCGGCACCCACAATGATGCGAGAAGGATATAAATTATCATATAATGCCTTGGTTTCTCTTAAAAATTCCGGACTGAATAATATTTTATCGGTATGATATTTTTCTCTGACAGAATCGGTATAACCTACCGGAATGGTAGATTTGATTACCATATAAACATCCGGATTGCATTTAAGAACGGTTTCAATTACCGTTTCTACAGCAGAAGTATCAAAAGTATTTTTTTGTGCATCATAATTAGTCGGCGCGGCAATGATTACAAAATCGGCATTTTGATAGGCCTGTTCGGCATCTAATGTAGCACGAAGATTCAATTCTTTCTCTGCAAAAAACTTTTCAATATATTCATCTTGAATCGGGGAAATACGCTTATTAATCTTCTCCACCTTTTCTTCAATAATATCAAGTGCCACCACTTCGTGATGTTGTGCAATTAATGTGGCAACAGATAAACCGACATAGCCTGTTCCGGCTACTGCAATTTTCATTTTTAATTCCCCCTATTCGTTCTTTGTTGCATAAAACTGTGCATACCACTCGGCAAATGCACGTAAGCCGCTGCGCAAAGAGGTTTTAGGCTTAAAGCCGAAATCTCTTTCCAAATCCGCCGTATCGGCAAAGGTAACAGGTACATCACCGGGTTGCATCGGCACAAGACTTTTATGTGCTTCAAAATCATAATCAGCCGGTAAAACACCTGCTCTGATTAATTCTTCTTGCAAAATATCAACAAACTCTAAAAGGTTTTCCGGCGCATGATTACCGATATTGTAAATAGCGTAAGGCGGTTTCGGTAAGCCGTCCTCCCCTGTTTCTTTTGCGGGTGCTTTTTTCATCACACGCATAACGCCTTCCACAATATCGTCCACAAAAGTAAAATCGCGCTTGCAATTACCGTAATTAAATATTTGTATTGTTTCGCCTTTAATGAGTTTATTTGTGAAACTAAAATAAGCCATGTCCGGTCTGCCGGCAGGTCCGTAAACGGTAAAAAAGCGCAGTCCCGTTGATGGGATATTGTATAATTTTGAGTAAGAATGTGCCAATAGCTCATTTGATTTTTTTGTTGCCGCGTATAGCGATACCGGATTATCTACTTTATCACTCGTCGCATACGGAACTTTTTTATTGGAACCGTAAACCGAAGAACTCGAGGCATATACCAAATGCTCTACAGGATAATTTCTGCACGCTTGCAAAATATTGTAAAAACCAATGATATTGGATTGAATATACACATCGGGATTGGTAATAGAATAGCGCACTCCTGCTTGTGCTGCTAAATTGACAACAACTGCAGGGCGGTTTGTTTGAAACAATTCGGTAATAAGTGTATTATCACAAATATCGCCCTTTACAAATTCGAAACGATGGTTTGTTTGCGCTACTAAAGACTCAATTTGTTCTAAACGATATTCTTTTAAAGAAACATCATAATAATCGTTCATATTGTCAATGCCGATAATGTGCAAAGACTTATATTCTTTTATCAGCTTCATCACAAGGTTTGCGCCAATAAAACCGGCAGCCCCCGTGATAAAAACCGTTTTATTCTCTAATTGGATTTGCTCTTTCAATTCTTATTTCCTTTCACTTGCATTATTATAATAAATATTATAAATATTGTTTATTATAATAACACAAAGCCCCCCAAAAAACAATAAAATGAACATTTTTTTGCAAACAAGCGAGTTTTTTATTAACCAATAAAAAAGTTGTTGACAAATCAGAAAGGATAGTATATAATCATTGTATCGAACATTTGTTCGGTAATTACAAATAGCTGTAGAAGATACTAACATATCCGGTTTATAGTTATTGTTGTGATTTATTTCACACAATACATCCGCTTTTGCGAGCTCCTAGAGGGCCGAGCGAAAAACATGACAATTCGTCTGTTTTTCTGTTCGGCTCTCTTTTTTCTTTCCAAATTAATTCTTTATGAAAGAGTTTGGATTTTTTTCAAAAAACAACTTTATAAAACACCCTGTTTTTCTGCAACCAGTGAAGGGGTAAATCAAAATGAAAGAAAAAAAGAAAAAATTCTTTGAAAAACACCTGTAAATTATGCCCTCGTTTTCTGCGTATAGTGAGGGTATATTTAAAAAGAAGTAAAAATTTTACACATTTTGAAGAAGTTTCAAAATATTTCGTACAAAACGGTGTTTTCGTCAGCAACAAATTGAGAGGACATTTTTTGTGCAAAACATAGAAATTTAAATTTTTTTGAATTTTCATTGTAAAACGAGCTTTCTCGTTGCCTACCCTTTGAGGGGATATTTTTCTCACTGCAAATTGCACAGATTGAGAACTAACTCTTTGGTCAAAACCGAGAAATTCGCGGCAAATTGAAAAAAGTTTTCAAAAAAGCGGATAA
The DNA here is from genome assembly GCA_902794945.1 of Oscillospiraceae bacterium. Lineage (GTDB taxonomy): Bacteria > Bacillota > Clostridia > Oscillospirales > Acutalibacteraceae > RUG714. The sequence goes on along the minus strand of CADBJA010000054.1, from coordinate 4,859 downwards.
TTTGCCTTCTCTCTGTTAGTACATATGGAAGGGTATTTTTTCGGACAAGTGAATAAATCAAAGAAAAAGCGGTGAAAGGGGGTGATACACCTCACACGCTGAACCTTGAAAATTAAATGACCGTACAAAAGAGGATATGCTTGCCACGATGCTTTAAGCACAGTGCTATAGGCGGAGCGAGCGAAACGCAGCCAAAGGGGGTGCAGGAACTGCTTTCGAGGAGAACGGCAAAACAATTTGACAATTATGAATACTGCTCCCACTTTTTCGAAAGTAACAGCATTTCCAATCAAAAGAAAATGCTCAAACAATTCGCAAACGAAAACGGCTTTGACAGCACGCGCTACTATATTGACGATGGTTATACCGGCACCAATTTCAACCGCCCCGGTTTTCAGAAAATGGTGGAGGATATTGAACTTGGCTATATTACTGTCGTCATTGTCAAAGATTTATCCCGTTTAGGCAGAAGGTACGATACTGTCGGCTATTACACCGACACCTTCTTCCCGAATAATGATGTTCGCTTTATTGCTATCAACGATAATGTAGATAGTGATGAGGGAGAAAATGAAATCGCTCCTTTCAAAAATATCATTAACGAATGGTATGCAAAGGACATCAGCAAAAAGTTGCGTGCTTCCTACCGCATTCGCGGCTATTCCGGTGAGCCGCTTTCTCAACCGCCATACGGATATATTAAATCACCCGACAATCCGAAAAGGTGGGTGATTGAGCCGGAAGCGGCAAGCATTGTGCAGCAGGTTTTTGAAATGGCATTGGAAGGTAAAAGTAATGAAATAATTGCAAAAACACTGCAAGAACAAAAGATACCTGTTCCTATGGTTTATTGGAATCAAAAGGGCATTCGCAGAGGCGGAACACCCGCACAGGCAAGCCCCTACCGGTGGCGATACAGCACTATAGAGAAGATGCTTACACAACAAGAGTATTGCGGCGATGTGATTAACTTTAAATCCCATACAATTTCATACAAAAACAAGAAGCGTATAGAGCATTCAAAGGAAAATTGGGCAATTTTCAAAGATGTGCATGAACCCATAATCGAACGCAAAACCTTTGAACTTGTGCAGGAATTAATTGCAAAAACAAAACGCCGTGCTCCCAAAAAGGGAAACGGCGAAAAGAGTATCTTCACGGATTTCCTTTACTGTGCCGATTGCGGCAAAAAACTGTGGTACCACACCAACCCGACAAACAAAGATATTCATTATTTCAGTTGTTCCAACTACTATAAAGACACGCGCGGAGATTGTCAGTCAAGGCACTATATCCGTGCAGATGCCGTGGAACAAATTGTGATGATGGAACTGCGAAGGCTCGCAAAATACTTGGAGTGTTACGAAGAAAGTTTTGCTCAAATTCTGGCACAAAAGGTCAATTCGGATATGCTCTCCGAACAAAAGCATTTAGAAAAGACACTGGCTAAAACCATTGCCCGAAATACGACACTCACCGATTTATTGGCAAAGATTTATGAAGATAATGTCAGCGGCAAATTGAGTGATGAAATGTTTATGCAACTATCCCGCAAGTATGAAAAAGAGCAGTTTGAAAACAAGGCGAAAATTAAGGAATATAGCGAGCGGCTCTCAAAGATTGATGAGATGAAACAAAACAAGGCAGATTTTATTAAATCTATCCGAAAGTTTATGGAAATGCAAACTTTGACCGCTCCCCTGCTTCGCGAACTGATTGACCATATTGATGTGTATGAAAAAGAGGGAACTTCAAAAACCTACACACAAAGAATCGTAATTTATTACCGCTTTATCGGAACACTGGAACTTCCCGAAGAAATTGAACAGGAACCCTATATCGCGGACACAAGACAAGGCGTTACGGTAGAATACCTCAGCGCATAAGAACATTTCACGCCACAAAAAATAAGTGTGTTCATAACAAATCCGTTATGAACACACTTACTGGTCGGAGTGACAGGATTTGAACCTGCGACATCTTGCTCCCAAAGCAAGCGCGCTACCAACTGCGCTACACCCCGAAATATTATAATTTAAATATATGCGCCTACTTTTTACAGCACAGTAAAGTTTCCGCTGCGCTTCCGTCAGAAACATAGTCGCCTTGCTCGCTTGGTGCGCTTCGCAATTCTCCTTGTTTCTTCCTCTCTTCGGCTTCCTTTCCTCTCGCACTGCGAGCAGTCAGCCTCATCGTCCAACTGCGCTACACCCCGCTATGTCGCTACCGCTCCAATGAATAATGAATAATGAAGTCGGCAACGAGTTGCCTAATGAAGTCGCACCTACGGTGCTAATGGTGGAAGGGCGCTGCCCTTACCCGATTATATTGATAATTTTGGTGCTTTGTGCATAGGCACAAAGTACCAAAATTATAGCCTAAATTTAATCTGTTGTCAATTAGAATTTTTGTACGGATACGACTTTGCCGTCACGCACATACACACGCGGTACACGCTTGGAAATATCGCAGGTGATTTCATAATTAATCGTGCCGCTTTTTGCCGCGATTTCATCTACCGTGACCGCCTTATCGCCCTCTTTACCAATCACGGTAACCGCATCGCCGGCTTTTACATCCAGCCCCGTAACATCCACCATACACATATCCATACAAATGGTGCCGATAACCGGTACATATGCGCCTTTTATAATCATTCTTGCCCCGTTGCCGGAAAGGCGCCTGGTGTAACCGTCCGCATAACCGATGGGAATGGTGGCAATTTTCATATCGTTTGCGGCGGTAAAGGTTCTGCCGTAAGATACGGTGGTGCCGGCTTCTATCTCTTTTACCATTGCGACCACGCTTTTGACACTCATCACCGGTTCAATGCCCCACTGCTCTTTGACTAAATCGGAACTCGTTAAACCGTAAATGACAATGCCGAGGCGCGCCATATTTAACTGCAAATCGCGGTATTCGCTCGCACCGGCGGAATTACAACAGTGGTATAATTCAAAATCCGTTCCCCGCTTTTGCAAACGGCGAATCACATCTAAAAACAAATCGTACTGCAGCCTTGTATACACTTCACCCTCTTCGCCGCAATCCGCCACGGCAAAGTGTTGAAAAATACCCTGTGCATACAGCCCCGGCAGTTTGCAGGCGGCTTCAATCGCATCAATCGTTGCGGCGTCATCCTCACTATCCTGATACAAAAAGCCGATACGGCTCATGCCGGTATCTACCTTAATATGTACATTCACCTGCACACCCTGTGCTACGGCATTTTTTGAAAGTGCCGCCGCATACTCACGGTTATACACCGCTTGGGCGATATTGTTAAATGCAAGCACCTCCGCCTTTTCGGCAGGGGTAAAGCCCAAAATCAAAATCGGGGTTTCAATGCCCGCTTCGCGAATTTGCAGTGCTTCATCCAAATTGGAAACGGCGAACCACTCGCAACCTTTTTTTGAAAAAATTTCGGCATATGCTACGGCACCGTGCCCGTAACCGTCCGCCTTAATGACACCCATCATTTTTACACCGTCTCGTAACATAGAGCGGCAAATGTCATAATTTTTTTCTATTTTATTTAAATCAATCTCTGCCCAAGTTCGCTTTAAAAATTGTTCCATGTTGTTATCCTTATGTTAAGTAAATTATGAATTTTGAATTTAGAATGTTGAATGATGGTGGCGAAACAAAGTTTCGCATTTTAAATGTATAACCTTTCCATCATTTATTCTTCATTATGTATTCGCTGATTGCGGCAAAATCTTCCATTGTAAAACTTTCTGCTCTCACCTGCGGTGAAAAACCAAGTGTTTCAAGCATTTGTATTACTTCTGCCTTCGACATCGCCAGCCCGGCGCTTAAAGAATTTGCCGCCGCCTTGCGGCGCTGTAAAAAGGCGGCTTTAATCACTTTAAAAAACAGCGCTTCATCCGCCACCTGTACCGGCGGGGTTGCGCGCAGGGTGAGGTGTATCACTTCACTATCCACCTTCGGTGCGGGCATAAAACTCTCTTTGGGTACAAAAAAGGCTTCTTCCGCCCGTGCGTAGTAATTGACTGCCGCCGTAACGGCACCGGCGTTTTTGGAACCGACCGGCGCACACAGGCGCTCGCCCGCTTCCTTTTGCACCATTACCGTAATACTTTCTATAGGTAAATCGCTTTGCAGCAGTGCCATAATCACGGGTGAAGTGATATAATACGGCAAGTTCGCGCACACTTTGAGTGTCTTTGCCCCTTCAAAATGCTCTGCAAAAAAGCGGTTTAAATCTAATTTTAAAATATCGCCCTCTACTAACTCGAAATTGTCAAATTCTGCGAGGGTATCTGCTAAAATCTCCGGCAGGCGTTTATCAAGTTCTACCGCGACCACTTTTTTGGCGCGCAAAAGAAGTTCCTTTGTCAGCACCCCGATACCGGGACCGATTTCAAGCACATAATCTTTATCACAAAGCCCCGCCTTTTCGGCAATGGCAGGGCACACGCCGCTATCGACAATAAAGTTTTGCCCGAGTGCCTTTGAAAAGTGAAAACCGTGCTTTTTTAATATCCGTTTTATGTCATTAATATCCCAAAGATGATACATAGATTTTCCTTTTTAAATATATTAAATATTATTTTACCATATTCTCTTTCATTTTTCCACTCTTTGATTGACAAAGTCTCTTTTCTCTTTTCTTATTTTCATGAAAAGTTACAGATAAAAGAATTTAAAATATAAAGCTAATACATTCGAACTTAATTGATAGATACATTCTTCTAATCAATATTTATTTGTTTTATTTTTAATATGATTTTTTATTTACTTTGCGCTCATGCCGCGCGGGCACCCACTTTCTGCAGCGATACAGAAAGTGGGGAAAGAAATCGCTTAGAACCCTTTCGATTGGGTTCTAAGAATTC
>CADBJA010000053.1 GCA_902794945.1 Oscillospiraceae bacterium | reverse complement strand
TTGATTTCATTGGTTTATATCCTGGAAGTTGTTCTATATTACTATTTTCTTTAATTATAGTATCTCCTACTCTTACGTCTTCTATTTTCTTTATTCCAGCACACAAGTATCCTACTTCTCCTGTTTTTAATTCTTTTTTCTTTTCTTCATGAGGAGTATGTACTCCAAGTTCTACTACTTCATAGGTATTATCACTTGAAAACATTTTTATTTTATCTCATACAATGGACTTGGGGCTTACCGGTGAATCTGGTAGGCGGCATCGTGTACCTCATCTGCAAAGCGATGGGCAGAAAAAGTGAAAAATTCGGCTATGCGTGGATTACCTACTTGCCGTGGAACCAGGGCGGCTTATCGCTCGGGTTGTTCATTTTTATGAAAGGTGACCACCCCAATAAAACTTGGACTTATAACACCCGCATTCATGAATACGGGCATACTTGGCAGTGCCTGTTGCTCGGCGTATTATACTATCCCGTTATCGCCATCCCGAGTGCCGTTTGGTGCAATTTTTTTGAAAAATACCGCCAAAAAAACAATGTTTCGTATTATGTTTTCTATCCCGAAAAGTGGGCAAACGCTTGGGGACAGAAATTTTCACATAAAAAAATGTTTTTCCCGGAGCCTTCTAAAGAACGCTCTTTAGAAACCGTGGAATGTAATGAGGAGGACTAAATGAGTATTCATTATGAAATTTGTCGCTTGGCAAAGTATGCGGTGGAAAATGCCCTTATTCCGGAGCAAGACAAGGCGTATTGCATCAACCGTTTGCTCGCAAAACTCGGCTTAAATGAGTTTGAAGAGTTAGAAGTGAGCGAACCGAGCCCGGAGTTACCGCAAGAGATTTTAGATAATATCTTGGATTGGGCGTTTGAAAACGGCGTGCTCGAAGATAACGGCATAACCGCAAGAGATATTTTTGATACCGAGATTATGGACTGTTTTATGCCGATGCCGAGCGAAGTTTCGAGAAGATTTTTTGAATTGTATGCCGAGGATAAAACCAAGGCGACCGATTTTTACTATACCTTATCTTACAAATCCAACTATATTCGTATGGATAGAATTCGTAAGAATATGGTGTGGACGGCGGACACCAAATACGGTGATATTTTAATCAGTATCAACCTCTCAAAGCCCGAAAAAGACCCCAAGGCAATTGCGGCGGCACTCAAAGTGAAAAAATCCGCTTACCCGAAGTGCCTGCTTTGCAAAGAGAATGAGGGTTATAAGGGTACAATGACGCACCCGGCAAGGGCGAACCACCGCATTATTCCCGTAGATATTTTGAGTGATGAGAGTTGGTTTATGCAATACAGCCCCTATGTGTATTACAACGAGCACTGCATCGTGTTTAAGGGCGCGCACGAGCCGATGAAAATTACCAAGCGCACTTTTGAAAGATTGCTCGGCTTTGTGGACTTTATGCCGCACTATTTCTTGGGTTCCAATGCGGGGCTGCCGATTGTGGGAGGTTCCATTTTAACGCACGACCACTATCAGGGCGGTCACTTTGAGTTCCCGATGGCAAAGGCAGAAGTGAATGAGCGCTTTACGATGGCAAAATTCCCGGATGTGGAAGCAGGGCTTGTCAACTGGCCGATGAGTGTGATTCGTATTCACCACGAGAGCAAAGAGGTGTTGGCGGACTGTGCCGATTATATCAATCAGGTATGGTCGGAGTACACCGATGAAAGCGCCTTTATTTTGGCGTATACCGACGGTACGCCGCACAATGCCATTACCCCCATTTGCCGCTTTAGAGACGGCAAGTTTGAACTCGATTTGGTACTGCGCAACAACATCACGACCGAAGAGTTCCCGGATGGCTACTATCATCCGCACCCCAAATACCACCACATCAAAAAAGAGAATATCGGCTTAATTGAGGTGATGGGCTTGGCAATTCTGCCCGCAAGGCTCAAAGAGAGCATCGCAAAAATGGAGGAAGCCCTCAAAGATGAGAGCAAAGCAGAGGCTATTTTTGCGGCTGATGATATGAAAATTCATTATGATTGGTATCTTGAACTTAAAGAGAAACACTGGGCGGAGGATGAGATTGAAGCCGGTATCAAGCAGTCTATCGGTGAAATCTTCTCAAAGATTTTGGAAAATGCAGGTGTTTACAAAAACCGTGAAGACTTTATGCGTTTTTGTAACACCCTGTAAGTAATATAAGTAAAAGGAAGAATGATTGTGAAAAAGAAGCAAATATCCCTCATTACCTTGTTTGCCGTGCTTGCCGCAATGTTCATTGCATTTGCGGTTTCGGCATCTGCCGCGGCACCGGCAAAGGTGAAAAATTTTAAAGTAAAAAGTCTCGGCTCCCACACCCTTGAACTGCAGTGGGATAAGGTGAAAGGAGCCGACGGATATGTGATATACCGCGCACCGTATAACTCCAAAAAGTTTACGGAAATCGGCAGAAAAAATTATAACGGTACCTGCGTTGTCAAAAGCGGGTTAAATGCCAATACCAAATACAATTTTGCCATTAAGGCATATAAGCGTGAAAACGGCAAAACGGTGCTTAGCAGCACTTACCCGATTTTGAGCGTTTGCACCTTGCCGCCCTCGGTAAAAAATATCAGTGTGGATTTATCCGAACAAAGAATATTGCTCAAATGGTCGGCATCTTCGCAGGCGGACGGTTACCGTGTGTATTATTCCACCAACGGCGGCAAAAACTGGACTTTTTATGTTGACACCACCAAAACAAGCGTGCGCCGTAAAGATTTAAAACCCGGTACCAAATACATCTTCGGCATCAAAACCTACAAGTATTTCAGCGGCAAAAAGTTTGTCAGCCGTGATATGCCGAAAGTGGCAAAATGCACTGCACCGGTAACGCCTAACTTTACCCTTGCCAGAAAAGGGGATTTGGTGCATGTGAACTTTGCCCTTTGCGGCGGTGCGACCGGTTATTATGTATATTCTATGGTGCCGGGCGGCAAGTGGGTAAAACAAAAAACAACCACTGTAAAACAAGGCAGCACATACCGTATTGTAGCATTTACCCAAAAGAAAGCGCCGGCAAGGTTATTTGTCACCGTAAAGGCGATTAAAAAAGACGGCAGCACCGTTTATGCCGGCGATTACCGCAAAAAGTTGTGTGTGGATAAATCCACTTATAAATTTAAGGGTTCTCTTATCAGTTTCGGTGACTCCATCGCTAAAGGCACCGGCTCACATTGGTGGGCATACTCCGATATCTTTGCATATAATCACCATTTATTGACGGATGACCATGCAAATACAATCAGCGGCGCCTCGATTGCTGCTGTGCGTCCGCAAGATAATCATGTGTGTGAACAGGTGCAAAAGGCAGTTACCGCCGGTTCCAATTATACTTACATCCTTCTTGAAGGCGGCAGAAACGACTATTATTATAATATGCAACCGGGTTCCGTAACCCCGGCAGGCACCACGAGTTTTAATAAAAAGACCGTGTGTGGTGCGTTGGAAACCGCGTTCAGCCACATTCGCAAAAACAGCCCGCATTCCAAGGTGATTTTTGTGCTCATTCACGATGCGTGCAATTCCTTAATCGAAACCAACGGCTTAGGGCTTACCTTCGGTGACTATGCTTATGCCATTAAGCAGGTATGCCAAAAGTGGGGCGTGGGTGTTGCCGATGTACTGCACAGCGATATGAGCACCGGCAATAGCGATATCTCTATACGCTACACCTACCATTATTTTGGTGTATACCCGGATGGTGACGGCGTGCACCCGACCGAGTATGCATATGAAAAATTCTATTTGCCGCAATTAAACAGTGCGGCAAAAGGCTTAAAACCGATTGGCGGATAAACTGCGCAAAGCGCAGAATGAAGTCGGCGACAAGTCGCCTGATGAAGTCGCTTCGCTAATGAAGTATGCCTACGGCATATGAAGTATTGGCTTCGCCGGTATGATGGGCGGGACACTCGATTTTAAGGCACAAGGCACAAGTAGGGGCGGATATTATCCGCCCGAAAGAAGAAAGAAGAATGGTGGACATCGCACCCCTACGAAAAAGATCTCTCCGCTTCGGTCGAGATGACAGTATTACGCCATTTCAGCGGTATTCTGTCATTCCGAACATAGTCGAGAAATCTTTATGATGCGTTGCGTAGCAACGCCACCACAACTTTAGCAAAGCCAAAACACCACTTGTGCGAAGCACAAACATCACCGGCAAACTTGTTTGCGACATCACTTGCGAAGCAAACATCATTCAGCGGTCACTAACCGCTACCGTTCCGAATTCCGCATGAAATAATCGGGTAAGGGCGAAGCCCTTCCATTCGCTAATAAGCCAATAGGCTAATAGGCTAAAAAAAAGAGGAATAATATGAAAAAAAGAAACATAGTGATCATATCCGTTTTAGCAGTTGTTTGTATTGCGCTTGCAGTCGTATTGTTTGTTTTTAGCAGAAACAATCCTGTAAAAACGCAACAAACCACCCAAAGCGCAACCGAAACAACCACCGCTGCCGCTACCGAAGCACAAGTGGCAGATATTTCGCTCGCACTGAGTGAATACAGAGCCTTTTTACAGTGGAGAGCAGAGGAGGGCGCCGCAGGTTATAATGTTTATTATGATAGCGGCAACGGCTATGAAATATACGGCAAAGCCAAAACCAACGCTTTTCGCTCTAAGGGTTTAAAAGGCGGCACAAGTTACACCTTCGCCATCAAAAGTTATACTTTAGAGGGTGAGAAGGAAGTGGAAGCCGCAGATTTTCTGTACACCATTAAAGGCAACACCTTGCCCGATACACCGCAAGTAAAGGTGACAAAGAAAAATAATATCTACACCCTTGAGTGGAGAAAAGTGAACAATGCAAGTGAATACATTGTGTATTCTATGTTACCGGGCGATACCGAGTGGACACGAGAGGGCGTTACCGAGCAACGCGGCTTTGAGTTTGAAAAAGCAAAAACCCCCAAACTGTTTATCGCTGTCAGAGCCGTGCGCCATGCGGACGGGCAAAAGTATGTAAGCGACTATGTAAAAACCTATGTCAGCGATGAAAAGCCGGCAGGTAAAATGTATTCCTGCGGTGATTCCATTGCGACCGGCGTGGGCTCTCACTCGTATTCTTATGCCAATATCTTTGCCGAAGAGAACAATTTAACCCTTGTCAATAAAGCGACCACCGGTTCACAACTCTCTTCCGAAAATGCCGGCAAAGACCATATTTGCGAAAACATCATCAAAGATGTGAATGGCGATTATGATTATTTATTCATTGAGGGCGGTAATAACGATTACTACTTTAATGCTAAACCCGGCAAAGTAACACCCGCGGGCACAAAAGAGTTTGATATGAACACCACCTGCGGTGCGCTTGAAGCGGCATTCTCACACTTAAAAGAAAACAGCCCGAAAACAAAAGTGATTTTCATTTTAATCCACAATGCCGGCGGCAGAGCCACCACCAAAAACGGCATCGGTTACACCTTTAATGATTACGCTAACGGCATTCGTGAAGTGTGTAAAAAATACGGCGTATCCGTTGCCGATTGCTTAAAAGACAGCGGCTTTGAGACTGCCGATACCAACTTAAGTAATCAGTATACGCACAAGTTTAACGGCGTATTCCCGACCGGTGACGGTGTGCACCCGACCGAAGAAGCCTACCGCAAATTCTATATGCCGTTGATAGATAAGGTAAAATAAAAATCAGCTACCCCTTGAGGGTAGCCGATTTTTATTTTAATGAATAATGAAGAATGAATAATGAAGAATTGAGGGCGGGACACCCGCACCCGATATTAAGGCATAATTCATAAGGCACAAGGCACAAGTAGGGGCGGATACCATCCGCCCGAAAGAAGATAAATTCTAAATTAATGTAGAATGTAGAAAGTAGAATGTAGAATTAAAATTCAAGGCTTCGCCTTGCTTGTCATTCCGAGCGTAGTCGAGGAATCTTGAAAATCAATTGCGAATGTGTCGCCTACTCGCTGACTGCTAACCGCTGACTGCTGACTGCTTAAATTCTAATTTAGCCGCCGCAAGGGCGGCATAAATTAGAATTTATTATCGTCCTTAAACTCAAACGGTTTACTGTAATCTTTATCGCGTGGCAATTCGCCTTTTTGCTCGGCGCTTAATCTTGCTTTGCGGCGTTTTACGCGCTGTTTTTTGCGGTGCATATTGTACAAGAATATGCCTAAAGCAATCAACAGTACAATCAAAATTACCATCACAATCGGGTTGGTGACAATATCTTTGATGACGGTTACAATAAACTTAAAGCCGGAAGCATCCACATCTTTGTATGCCACAAGGTTAATTTCCATAATTTGTTCTTCGGCGTGAATGACCTTTGCTTTGCACACAAAATCACCCTTTTTGACCGGTGCTTTGAGCGTTTCAGGCATATCTATCGGCTCAATAATGAGCGTGGATTCATCCACATTTTTCGGCACAAGGCTGGTGACCGTTTTTTCGGGTACCAAGCTCACATGGTCGGTATCGCTTGCGTATTTTACCGGCACTTCCGCCACAATGGTGGTTTCGGTAGAAACCGCCTTGAGTTTGAAGTTTGAAAACGCCCAACGGAATAAGCGCCGCGCATCGACCAATGCGGAGGTGTAGGAAGTACCGTCAATATCCGTTTTTTTGCCGCCCATGACCACACAAACATAGGCAGTACCGTCCTTTTGTGCGGTTGCGCTCACACAGTAGCCGGCAGCCTCGGTCGCACCGGATTTTACACCGGTGGCGTACTCATAAGCATATTTGTTATAAGAGGCAGTCGGGATTAACTCACAATCGTTGTATAGGGTGTATGCTTTATGCGTTTTATTTTTGGCAACCGTGTAGGTGACATTTTTTACCACCTGTTCAAAAATAGGCAGTTTCATCGCATATTTGGTCAGTTTCGCCATATCTTTGGGCGTGGTGTACTGCCCTTCGGCATCGAGCCCTGTCGGGTTTAAAAAGAAAGTGTCTTTTAACCCTAATTTTTTTACCTTTTCATTCATTTTATTCACAAAGGCGTTAATGCTGCCGCCCACATGCACGGCAATGACATTTGCTGCATCGTTGGCACTTGTGAGCATCATCATATTCACGAGTTCCAACAGGGTGTATTGCTCGCCTTCTTTTACCCCGAAATAGGTGGAAAGGATACCGTCAAGCGCGTGCACACCGGCGTACGAGCAGGTGACATTGACTTTAGAAATATCTTCCGCGCTTTCAATTGCGAGCACTGCCGTCATAATTTTGGTTAAGGTACTCGGCTGTGTGCGTTCGGTGGATTTTTGCTCATACAACACAATATCTTCATCGTGCAAATTCATAATAATGGCACTATTGCTGATGAGCGGCTTTTCGGGCGTATAGGCGTAAGCAAGCGGCGAAAGGGTAAATAAAATGCCAAATATAAGCAATAAGGATATAAATTTTTTCATAGACTTATCATCCTTTTTATGTTATGATAAATAGTTAGTAAATCTATTATAGCAATAAAGTTTTAAAATGAAAACACTTTTTTAAAAATGGAGGAAAAATTTTGATTTATATTACCGGTGACACCCACGGCGATATAGAGCGCTTTAACGATAAGGCGTTAAAAAAACTCACTTCAAACGATATGATTATTGTTTGCGGCGATTTCGGCTTTATTTGGCAAGGCGGCGATAAAGAGCGCAAAATGCTCAAAACCCTGGCAAAAAAGAAGTATACGATTGCCTTTGTAGACGGCTCTCACGAGAACTTCGGCAGGTTGCGTTCCTTTGCGGTAGAGCAGTGGAACGGCGGTACCATTCACCGCATTGCCAACAATGTGATTCATTTAATGCGCGGGCAGTATTATACCATTGAAGGTAAAACCGTATTTACAATGGGCGGCGGCGAAAGTGAAGAGAGCGAGTTACAGGGTGAAGATGTGTGGACCGGCGGTTCACTGCCCGATAAAAGCGAACTTGTGATGGGGGCTGCCAATATTGATATTCACGGCGGCAAGGTAGATGTTATCATTTCACACGAACCTTCTTCTAAAATTAAATCTATTCTTTCCGACCAGGATTTACTCGGCACTATGTCAAAAATCAACGCCTTAAATGCGTTTTTAGAACAGTTATCACAAAATGTGGAATATAAAAAATGGTTTTTCGGCTCATTCCATATAGATAAGCGCATCACATCCAAAATCACCGCGGTGTATACCGATTTCATACCGCTTACATTAGAGGAATAGGGGATAGAATGAAAAAAGTTTTACGAATTGCAATCATACTTGTGTTATGCCTTGTGTTTATGCTGCCGGTTGTTGCCGCAAAAAACCTGAATGCGGCACCCGTGCTCAAAGAAACCGCTTTCTTGGAAAAAGACGGTAAGGTGTATTTAAA
>CADBJA010000052.1 GCA_902794945.1 Oscillospiraceae bacterium | reverse complement strand
TGCAGAGTCTTTTTTCTCACTTATCCGAATAAAATAACTTAGCAAAAACTGCGGCGCACTCAAAATCTGCCTATTTTTTGTTAGAATAAAGTAAAAAACTGTCAGCTTGGCTGACGCCAGTTGACAGCTTTTTCTGCAATTATAGCGAAAAAGAGGTGATTTTGAGCGACACATCTTTATTGAGGGTGCCCCTTCGGTGCCTTGTTTCTCTTCGCGATGAAGTTTATTTGCGAAACATTCTGCTTTTTGTGTGGAAAGGGGGGTAAGGTGCCCGGGTGACCATAATGGTTATTTCATAGACTTTAGTTCAGTGAATTTATAACTGCAGTTGTATTTTTTAACATCGGATAGTATAATACAAATAAAAGGAATAAATAGTGGGGTTAGTTTAAAGAATGGCAAATAGCAAGCATAAGAACACAAAAAACAGTATGGCGCTAAGTGGAGATACATTGACTATTTATGCATTAGACCATCCGTCTTGTGTTACGAATTTTGTCAGAGCAGTTAATAGAGCAAAGAATAGAGACATTAAAACAATAAAAATCTCATTCAAATGTGAAAGAAGTAGCATATTTCCAAATGCTTGCTTGCCAATTGCAGGTATCATCAATAATTTTGAAGAATTATTTGGAATTGATTGTGAGGTCTCCATCGGCGATTGCAGTTATTTGAAACAATGTTGCTTTGTTAGACCATTAGATTTAAGTGTTGAAGAACTGAAGCACATTAAAAACCCATTAGATAAAGTGTTTAAATATTCTTCCGACGAATTAAAAGAAGGGCAGATTGCACAACTTACACAAAACTATATAGATTATATCAGCAAAACAAAGCAGTGTAGCGAAGGTGTCCTCGACAGTTTAATGTGGTGCATTAATGAGGTAATGGATAATGTTCTTGTGCATAGCGGAGAGTCAAGCGGATATATTATGGCTCAATATCATAAGAACCGACAATATTTAACAATTTGTGTGTATGATTACGGAATGGGAATATATAATTCCTTGCGTAACAGCATGCATAGCCCAAGTACGGAAATTGATTCTTTGACCATGGCAATTTTAGAAGGTGTTGGTGATGGAAATGGTCAAGGCAACGGACTATTTGGTTTGTATCAAATTGTTGCCGAAAACGAAGGGCAGTTAACTATTTCATCCGGCAATTCGGCAATTATGTTAAAAAAAGGGGAATTAAAGAAGTATAAGAAAGGTTCCTTTATTTCTAATGGGCATGAATGCACTTTGGTTGATTTTAGGTTGGATTTATCTAAGAAAATAGATATTAAGTCGGCATTAAAAAGTATTGGCGGTATAGATGGTTTTGACATCCGAATCGATAATATGTGGCAGGAAAGAAGTAATTGCTATCTTTACGATGTTTTTGAACATTGTTCCGGAACCGGGACGCGAGAAGCAGGCAGAGAACTTCGAAACGATGTTGTCAACATTCTCACAAAAACACATGAACCTATCGTTCTGGATTTTTCAAATGTTAGAGCATGCTCGTCTTCTTTCATTGATGAATTTCTTGGGAAAATGATTATTGATTTGGGAATAATCAAGTTTAATGCATCTATAAAAATCATCAATATAAATGAATTTATTAGTCATTTATTTAACCGTTCAATAGCTATGAGATTCCACCAATCATGGGAGAAATTAAAATAATAATCAACAAGTTGTATAGTATCCTTTGTAATGATACTGTATTTTGTATGAAGTTTGCTTAAGTAAATAATTTTAAAAAAATGTTTACTTTTGTAAACTTTGTGGTATAATATTATTGCAATAGATAACACTATTGCATGCCTATGAAACGCGGTTTTTGTTAAGAGAAATCGAGTGAGGTCTTCACAAGGTTCAGCGTGACCCCGTTCTTAACTATGTCTTTAAGGCACAAAACGTTAGGTGAACTCGCTTTTGCGAGTTCTTTTCTTTTTATAATGGCTTATATGATTCATTAAAGTTCCCGTTAAGGCGCCCACCTTGCGAGCGCAATTGTTGTTTAGGTGCAGTGATGATGCAGAAAAAAGACAAAATGCTGTCGGCGCGGTGCGGAAAATAATGAAATCTTTTGCAAGGCAAAAGATGAAATCGGGCTTTGTCCGATGAAATCTCAATCATAAAGATTGAGATGAAATCAAATCCACCCGATTAAGCAATCGAAAAATTATCCTGCTACGCAGGATCTCATCGCTTGCGATTTCATCCGAGCGCTGCGAGGATTTCATCCACCCGCAAGGGTGGATTTAATTAAAAAAGCACTTGCCGAAGCAAGTGCTTTTTTGGTGATTATTGTTTGTTCTTCTTTGCGGTGTTAATGGATGCGATGAGCAGTCTTTTTAATTCTTTGCACTGTTCAAGAATAGCGGTGTTGTCGCTATAACCGGCTTCGGTTAATAATTCTAACCAATATTCGCTTTCGGAACATTCTTTGAGCGCAATTTGGAGTTTTGCAATAAAGTCAGGCTTGCTATGTGCGAAAAATGCCTCTCGAATATTTGCGCCGATACTTGTGCCGGAACGAATCAGTTGATTTGTCAGTACACTTTCGTGTTTCTCTTTTTTGGTTTCATTGCACAGTTTGATGATTTCTAAAGCAAATGCTTTTGATTTGATAATTAACGGACTATCTGACATAAAACCCTCCAAAGTTCGCATTTCACTACTTATTCACTTTTACTTTTTACTTGTTACTTTCCAAAAATCGGCAAGTAATAGTGAACAGTGAAGAGGGAATAAGTAAAAATCAGCAGTCCGCTATCACGAACTGCCGATTTTTGGTGACCCGGACGGGACCGCGCGTATAACCGGTATTGAGTTGAAAAATATAAGAGTTTTTTTGGCAAGGAAAGTAATGGGAAAAGTTTGCGAAGTGTTAGCTTTTTGTGTGAAAAAGGCGGTAAGGCGACCTGAGGGAGACCGAAGAAAATGGAAATGATTATATTTGGGAAAAGCCACAAATATGTTTAAGAATAGGCGGAAATGCGATTAAAAAACGATAAATATTGATTTCTATTGTCTTTTTTGATAAAATGAAATAGCCAAAAGTACAAGCGAATATTTTGCCTATAGTATGACATGCTATTTTTATCAACCTTGATAAAAATGCATGGCTCTTTAACAGCATGGCTATAGGCAACTGTTGTACTTTTGGCGAAGTAGAGTCTGTGTTTTTTTGCGCAGTTTCTACTGCGCATTTTTTATTTTTGGAGGAAAAGATGAGTGATGTAAATAACAGTAATGAATTGGTTGAAGCATTGCAAAAGCGGGCTATTATTACCAATAAAGATTTGAAAAGAAAAAAGTTAATAATTATTATCGGTGCTATCATCTTATTTATAGCGATTGCACTTCTTATTATTTTTTCGACTATCAAGAATAATAAGCGGATAGAATACAACAATAGACTGAGAAATATTGCAACGGAAGAAATGAGTTGGGAATACACAAATGTTTATGCTGACGTTATTTCTATTGAGCCTGTATATTTTTCTGGCAATCCTTATCTTCAATCATCTTATGGCTATCGTCCTGAAGCTATTGATGATGTAATATGTGAGTGTAAAACAGTTGAGGGCAAAACAATTTGGGCGGCATTTTTCTATCAAGATTACCCCGGCTATGATGATTCGTTGTTTTTTGACGAAAGTAGTTTTAAAAAACAAGTATTTCCTAAGAATAATCCGATGAGAATTACTGGTGATATTGAGACCGCACACAATATTGCCGAAAATCTAGAGAAAAAAATAGGGGATGCGTATGTTTTAGATGTTGATATTAAAGATTAATTAAAGGAGGTTAAATAATGGCAAGATGGACAACATACACTTCTACCATTTCAGTTCCGATTTATGCGAGTTGGAAGTGTTCAAAATGTGGAGAAGTAAATTTTTCTCAGGGCATTATTCAGTGCCAAAGAGAAGTGATGACTAGTGCGCGACGCAGTTCTAAATTGGAGGAAGCAAAACAAAGCGCACAAGAGAGCGCAGAAACACAATGGGTTGATAACGCTTTAAAAATTATTTATAACCCTCAAGAAAACGCTCAAGAAGTAAGAAGTGGTTTGTTTTTGCAAAATACAAAGTGTACTAATTGTAAAACTAAACCAAAATGGGACAAAGGAACAGGTTATTTAGCAATATTTGGGTTGGCAATAATGGCAATGATAATTAGTGGAATCGCAGCTTTTGCTTTGCGGACGAGTTTGGTTGCGTGGATAGTATTTTCGTTGTTTACTCTCTTAGTTGTTTATTGCTTTATTACGGAAAAATTATTCAAAAAAACAATGAGAGAAATGCCAAAAGAGGAACTTCCTGTTATCGGTTCAATTAATGAAGAATTGATTGAGGCGGCAAAAGAGAGAGGAAAGGTTTTATTAACTCCTGAAGAAACAATAGAACAAGTGAAAAGCCTTGAGTAATATTATGAGAAATCGTCTTGTTTTGTGCTCCTTCAGGTGCCCATGTGGAGACCATAATGATTATTATGTGGGTACTTAGTTGGCGGTGGGATAGAGCGAAAAATGATGGTTCGGCTACGCCGAAATGATAATGAAGTATCCGCCAAAGGCGGATATGAAGTAATGGCGATGCCATTATGAAGTATTGCAGACTATCGCTGCAATATGAAGTAAAATAAATTCCACCATATGCGACAGCATACTTCATAGCGATAGCTACTTCATATTTCGGAGAAATATTTCACAAATTCCGTAGGAATTTATTTCATTAAAAAATCCTTGTCTTGTGACAAGGATTTTTTGGTGACCCGGACGGGAATCGAACCCGTGTTACCGCCGTGAAAGGGCGGTGTCTTAACCGCTTGACCACCGGGCCATATTGGTGGCTTTAACTGGATTCGAACCAGTGACACTCCGGGTATGAACCGAATGCTCTAGCCAACTGAGCTATAAAGCCATTTTTCTCATTCACTCGGAATGAAGCGAGATTTATTTTACTATATAAAATGAAAGATGTCAACACTTTTTTTGTTTTTCTTTCATTTTTCTTTTTTATACAAAAAGGGTTTTATTCTTCGCTACCGTTTTCTTTTTGCGTATCTTCGGAGCTTTCCAAAACAGAATCTTCTTTCTTCGTTTTCTTCTTCCTAAACAGCAGCAGTTTATTGATAATGTAATTGAATGCCACTTCAAAAGCACCTAAAATGAGGCGGAAAATCCAAAACAGTACCACTTTTTGGGCAAAATGCTCATCCCACCCGAAATGCTTTTGGAATACGGGAACGAGGTGTAAAATATCTCTGTCAACAAACAAATTCATACCGAGGGTGAGCATTACAAACGCAAAAGAGCGGCTGCCGAGTGTGCCGAAAAATTCTTTAATCACCACCAGCGGTTTCCACGATTTGGATTTAAATACATAAATCTTATTGCCGAAAAAAGCAACAATCGCGGCAATAATGCAGCCCATGGCGGTGCTCAGTGTCGCAAAGTTTTTGGCAAAAAACGGAACGGACGACGCGGCAAAAATATTTTTAAAAATATAGGCGCCGAGCAGGGTACAAAAGGTTGTCACCAATCCGATAATCAGGTAGCGCAGCGTTTCGGCGATGAAAAATTCTTTTTTCAGTTTCTCCCAAATCTTCTTCATTTTTCCTCCAAAAGCGATAATAGAGTTATTATACAATAGAAAAGGAAGAATTGCAATAAAGTTTCCAAGCTAAATTAGAGTTGTTCGTTTCACTCACAGTTATTCGCTTCGCTCACAGTTGCAAAGAAACCTTTGCAGTTGCAGGCAAAGCCTGCAGTTAAAGGAAAACCAACTGCAAACGATAGTTTGCAACTGTGGAGCATAGCGGAACAACTGTCGGCTTGCCGACAACTACGAGTGGTAACGAGTAACTCTAATTTAGCCACCGTAAAGGTGGCATAAATTAGAATTTACGCCACCTTTACGCCAATATGCACAAAAAGGGCACTTTAATTTGTTGTTTTTTGTGAATTGAAAACAAAATAGCATAATGTTAGAATAGTTTTATATTAATTTAATAATCGGGTTATCCCGGTTCGCTTTAAGGAGGCGTTGTTATTGAAATTATATAATGCTCAGGATATCAGAAATATCGCTTTGGTCGGTCACGGCTCTTGCGGTAAAACCACCTTGGCTGAAAGTATGCTCTACATCGGCAAAACGACCGACAGATTGGGTAGAGTAGCCGATGGTAACACGGTAACAGACTGTGATGCCGAAGAGAAAAAGAGAAAAGTTTCCGTCACGAGTGCGGTAGCACCCTATGAATATGAGGGCAAAAAGATTAATTTGATTGATGCACCCGGTCTTTTCGACTTTGAGTGCGGTATGTATGAGGCCATTCGTGCCGCCAAGACCACACTGATTGTGCTTTCCTGTAACTCCGGTTTAAATGTCGGTTCCGAAAAAGCATTTAAAGCCGCACAAAGAAGAGGCACCAGCCGTGCGTTTGCAGTGACCAAGTGCGAGAGAGAAAACGCCAATTTCTATAAAGTATTAGACCAACTCAAAGCCAAATACGGCACCAAAATCTGCCCGGCAGTGGTGCCCGTATACGACGATAACGGCAAAATCGAGTGCTATGCCAACCTGATTACCCACAAGGCAGTCAAATACGGTGCCGATAATAAGCCGATTCCGATTGATTTTCCGGAATTTGAGCAATATGATGAATTGATGGAAGTGTTAAAAGAATCCGTAGCCTCTGCCGATGATGAGCTGATGGAAAAATTCTTTGAGGGTGAAGAGTTCACCACCGAAGAAATCCGCCATGGCTTACGCCAGTGTATGTTAGAGGATGTGGCGTACCCCGTTTACGCGTGTGACGGTTTAACCACCAGAGCAGTCGATATGCTCATGACCAGTATTGTCAACTTCTTCCCGGCTGCCGGCACGGCAGAAGAGAAGGCGACCGATAAAGACGGTAATGAAGTCACCCTCAAATGTGATGAAAACGGTCCGCTTGCCGCGGTGGTCTTTAAGACCATTGCCGACCCGTTTGTGGGTAAATTGTCATTCTTTAAAGTGGTTTCCGGTAAAATTACACCCGATGTCCCCGCTTATAACTCCAGAACCGGCGAGAGCGAAAGAATGGGTAAAATTGTCTTTATGAAAGGCGCAAAGCAAGAGGATACCAAGTGCATCCCCGCCGGTGATATCGGTGCGGTGACCAAACTTGATTCCTTCATCACCGGTGACACTCTTTCCGACCCCGCCAAAGGCTATGTACTTGCGGGCGTAGAGATTCCCTCACCGCTCATTTCCAGAGCCGTAAAGGTTGTTAAGAAGGGTGATGAAGCCAAGGCTTCCGGCGCGATTCAAAGAATTTGCGAAGAAGACCCGGCGCTTCACTTTGAGCAAAACCACGAGACACACGAAATGATTATTTCCGGTCTCGGCGAACAGCACTTAGATGTGGCTGTTTCTAAAATGAAAGCAAAATTCGGTGTTGAGGTAACCCTCGCCATTCCGAAAGTCGCATACAGAGAAACCATCACCAAGTCCGTACAGGTACAGGGAAAACATAAAAAGCAATCCGGCGGTTCCGGTCAATACGGTGATGTGTGGGTAGAATTTCAGCCGTTTGACGGTGATTTTGAATTTGCCGAGAGAGTGGTCGGCGGCAGTGTGCCGAAGCAGTACTTCCCGGCAGTTGAAAAAGGGCTTGCCGAGTCGATGAAGAAGGGCGTTTTGGCAGGCTACCCGATGGTGGGCGTGAAAGCGACCTTGTATGATGGCTCTTACCACTCGGTAGACTCTAACGAAATGGCATTTAAGACCGCCGCTTCCTTGGCATTTAAAAACGGTATTCCGCAGGCGGCTCCCGTGATTTTGGAACCGATTAGCGAAGTGAAAGCCTATGTCAACGATGAAGTGATGGGCGAAATCATCGGTGATTTCAATAAACGCCGCGGCAGAGTGCTCGGCATGAACCCGGTAGACGATATGCAAGAGATTGTAGCCGAAGTGCCCACCGCAGAAATGGGCGACTTTGCCACTGTTTTGCGCCAAATCACGCAGGGCAGAGGTTGGTACACGATGGAATTTGTACGCTACGAAAGAGCCATTCCGGCAGTTGCCGAAAAGGTTATCGCCGCCGCGAAAGAAGAATAAAAATTAAACCCGCCGAAAGGCGGGTTTAATTAATGCATAAGGCACAACTGCGGTCTTTGACCGCAGAATGAAGTCGTTTCGCTAATGAAGAAATGAAGCCGGCGACAAGTCGCCTAATGAAGTCGCACTTTCAGTGCTAATTGAGGGTGAGGCACTCACACTCGTTCCGCTTCGCTCTATTTGTAGGGGCGGATACCATCCGCCCGAAAGAAGAAAGAAGAAAGAAGGTGGCAAGGCGGTGCCTTGCAATTATGTAACTACCCTCCCGCCGACTTTGTCGGCACCCTCCCTGACAAGGCAATGTCGTCAACTTAAGGTGCTTTATCAAAAAAAAGAGTCATTCTGAACGAAGTGAAGAATCTTTTTATACCGTAACTCTGATAAATAAAAGATCT
>CADBJA010000051.1 GCA_902794945.1 Oscillospiraceae bacterium | reverse complement strand
CTTTTTTATTAGAGCGAAGCGGAACGGGTGCGGGTGTTCCCGCCATCAACTCCAAACTCCACTCTCCAAATTCCAAACTATTTATCTGCCCTTAGGCAGGTAAAGTAAAATGACTTTACACTGAAAAGTTTTTAACCTTTACATTTTTTTTGCCAAAATCAGGGTTTATTTTCAATATTTCGCATCACTGCAACATAAAATAAGTGATTTTCAGATAGATAAACTCCATTAAAAAACGCAGTTAATTAATGAGTTTATATTGACTATAAAAAAAATATTTAGTATAATAAAAAAGAACTTGTGCTTTTTTAGCGCAAATTCTTAAAAACATTAACATCAACAGTTCCGACTGACTCTTTTTTGGTGCAAAAAAGATAAAAAACTTTTTATGACTTACAGAATTTAAAGACGAAGGAGGTGCTGCTCTATGAATTTCGATATCGTTACTTTTATTATCGGCCTTGCCGTGGGCGCAGTGGTATTCGGTGCCATCTGTTTTGTGCTCGGCAGAGTGTTGCTCAAAAAATCGAGCGATAAAACCATCGGCGATGCCAAAACGCAGGCTGCCAACATTCTCAACAATGCCATGGCAGAGGCGGAAACCAAGCGTAAAGAAACTTTGATTGAGGCGAAGGACGAAATCCACAAACTTCGTTCCGATGCCGATAAAGAAATCAGAGACAGAAGAAGCGAAGTACAGCGTAGCGAAAGACGACTTGTCCAGAAAGAAGAACATCTTGACAAAAAGGTTGAGATGATGGAGAAGAAGGAAGAAATGCTTCAAAACAAATTGAAGCAGGCTGACGCGAAAATGGAAGAAATAGAGAGCATCAAGAAAAGCCAGTTTGAAATGCTTGAGCGTGTTTCCGGTTTTACGAAGGAACAGGCAAAAGAACATTTGCTCGCAGCGCTTGACGAAGAGTTAACGCACGAAAAAGCGGTTAAAATTCTCGAGTATGAGCAAAAGTTAAAAGATGAGGGCGATAAACTCGCTCACGAAATTGTCGGCAGAGCCATTCAGCGCTGTGCGGCAGACCATGTGGCAGAGGCAACAGTCAGCGTTGTCAGCCTGCCAAACGATGAGATGAAGGGTAGAATCATCGGTAGAGAGGGCAGAAACATCCGCACCATTGAAACTATGACCGGTTGTGACCTCATTATTGACGATACACCCGAAGCGATTACCCTCTCCTGCTTTGACCCTGTGCGCAGAGAAAAAGCAAGAGTGGCGCTTGAAAAACTGATTACCGACGGCAGAATCCACCCGGCAAGAATTGAAGATGTTGTCGAAAAGGCAAGCCGTGAGGTTGACAGAACCATTAAGCAAGAGGGCGAAAAAGCCGCTCTTGATGCCGGTGTAAACGGCATTCACCCCGAACTGATTAAGCTGATGGGTAAATTAAAGTACCGCACCAGTTACGGGCAGAATGTGTTGCAACACTCTTTAGAAGTTTCCTACATTTCCGGCTTATTGGCAACCGAATTGGGGCTTGGCGAAAACGAAGTGAAACTTGCCAAGCGTGCCGGTTTCTTACACGATGTCGGTAAGGCGCTCGACCACGAGTTTGAGGGCACGCATATTGCCCTCGGTGTGGAGTATGCTAAGCGTTATAAAGAGAGCCCGGCAGTGATTCACGCGATTGAAGCCCACCACGGCGATGTGGAGGCAAAAACGGTTGTGGCTTGCCTTGTGCAGGCGGCAGATGCCATCAGCGCGGCAAGACCCGGCGCAAGGCGTGAGAACATTCAAAACTACATTAAGCGCCTTGAGAAACTTGAGAGCATTGCCAATTCTTTCCACGGTGTTGAAAACTCATTTGCCATTCAAGCCGGTAGGGAAGTGCGCATTATGGTAAAACCCGAAATCATCAACGATGAGGGTATGGCGATTGTCGCAAGAGATATTGTGAAACAGATTGAAGCGGAATGTGAATATCCCGGTCAAATCAAAGTGAATGTCATTCGCGAAAGCCGTGCGACCGATTACGCAAAATAAAATTTAAAATTGTGCGAGGTGAAGCAATTCACTTCGCTTTTTTTATTCATAATGTTGTATTGCGCAAAAATATAATTCAAGCTATAATAATAATGAATAAGTTTAAATATTAATATTTTTATATAAATGCTTTGTCCGAAAGGAAGATGGAATATGAAAAAAGCACTGTCTTTGTTTTTATGTATCGTGATGTTGTTGGGTGCTATGCACTTAACGGCGGTCTTTTCGTTTGCCGATACGAGTGCGGACGGAAAATATGAATACTTAATCTCCGGCGGCAAAGCAACCTTGGTTGAATATAAGCGCAAAAGCGATACCGGCACCTTTACCGTGCCTTCCACCATCGGCGGCTACCCGGTGACGAATATTGAAGATGTTTGTTTTTCACAGTGCTCTTTAACAAGTGTCACCGTCCCCAATTCCGTGACAAGAGTGGGGGATATTGCGTTTGAAAAATGCGCGAAACTGACAACCGTCAACTTCGGTTCCGGTTTAAAAGATTTCGGTACCAACGTATTTAGTGAAACCCCGCGCCTTGCGAGCATCAATGTATCGGCAGCAAACCCCTATTTTAAGAGTGTGAACGGGGTGTTGTATTCCAAAGACGGCACGATTATTTACTCTTACCCCGTTGCGAAAACCGATACTTCCTTTACCGTGCCGAACAGTGTAAAAAGCATTGAGCATTACGCGTTTGACGGTGCCCTGAATTTAAAAACTCTCACCGTCGGTACCGGCATGGTGGCAATCAGCGACTTGGCATTCATCGGTGCGTTTAATGTGGAAACGGTTAATATTTTGGGTGCCGTTACCTACATCGGCAACAACGCCTTCGGTAATATCAACAAACTGCAAAGCATCAATATTCCCGATACGGTCACCTACATCGGCAAAGAGGCGTTTCAAGATGATAATGCACTCAAATCCGTTTTAATCCCGAAGTCCGTCAACTACATCGGCGTAGATGCGTTTGAGGCAACAGACCCGTCATTTTTGGTCTATTGCTACTCGGGCTCATATGCCGTAACATATTGCGAAACTTATAATATAGAGTACCAACTCATTGACAGTGTGCTTTCGAGCGTGGTGATCACTTCACCGCCCGCAAAGCAGGAATACTGCATCGGTACCTCTCTTGACCCGACAGGGCTTGTGGTCAGTGCCGTTTACTCTAACGGCATCAGCCGTACCATCCCGACCGGGTATGAATTATCGGCACTCGATTCTTCCACCCGCGGTGCCAAATCCATCACCGTTTCTTATACCGACAACGGCGTTACCCGTTCCGCCTCGTTCGGCGTGAATGTGGTGGACCACCGCTTTGTGTTTACGGGCTATGCCCCCGGCGAAGAACCCGATTGCACCGCCGGCGGCACGGCACTCTATACTTGTGAAGTGTGCGGCGAACAAAAGAGGGAGAGTGCGGCACCCTTAGGGCACTTGCCGGTGGATGATATTTGGGATGAGCCGTCTTGCACCGACAGCGGTATGAAAGATGTGATTTGCGACAGGTGCGGTGAAGTGATTGAAACGGATGTTGAAGTGCCGGCACTCGGTCACACTTCTTATGAATATACCAAGTACAAAGAGGCAACTTGCACCGAGAGCGGGGAAGCGGCAGGCGTGTGTTCCCGTTGCGGTGAAACATTTGATGATGTGTTACCGGCACTCGGTCACGATTATAAAGAGAATACCATTGAGCCCTCTTGCACTTCCGGCGGTGCGGTGATTACCGCCTGCACCCGTTGTGAAGAGGTTATCAAAGCGCGCTTTATTGAAGCGAAAGGGCACGATTACAAAGAGAGTGTAAAGGAAGCCACCTGTACGGAGGACGGCTACACCGCCCACACCTGCACCCGCTGCGGTACTCGTTATACCGACGGTGTGGTGAAGGCCCTCGGGCACGCTTACCATACCGTTGTGCACGCACCGAACTGCACACAATCCGGCTACACCTACTATAAATGTGAGCGTTGTGATACCGTTTATTACGGGATGTTTGAAAACGCCAAAGGGCATATTTATAATAAAAAAGTGGTATCGCCCACCTCGGTAAAGATGGGATATACACTTTATACCTGTAAGTATTGCGGCTATGCGTATTACGGCAATGTCACACAGCCGACCGGTCCTACCTCGATTGAGGCGACCTGTGCCGACTATGTACAAGTGGGCAAAACGATTAATATTAAAACTTCGCTTACGCCTTCGGGTATTGTGGACAGGGTCTATTTCTTATCCGGCAATAAAAAAATTGCCACCGTTTCGGCAACCGGCGTAGTGACCGGCAAGAGCGTGGGTACGGTAAAAATTAAGTGCTATTTGAGCAACGGCAAGTACAAAATGCTCACTGTAAAGGTGAAAACCCCCACACCCACCATTTCCAAACTGATTACCGTTGCGAAATCCCGACTCAAAATCACTTGGGGGCAGGTGAATTATTCCGACGGTTACTGCATCCAATACAGCACCGATAAGAACTTTAAAAAGAACCGTGTGACCAAATATATTACCGGCAGAAAGAACACTTCCGTCACCTATAAAAACTTAAAATCCGGCGCCAAATATTATGTGCGCATTGCGGCGTATAAGACGGTAAACGGGCAAAAGAGCCTGAGTATGTGGTCAAAAGTAAAGGCGATAAAAGTAAAATAATTTATTGACATCATTTTCATAAAGTGGTACTATAAATATAATATCGAAATCGATGAGGAGAAAAGGCACGGCAGCCGAAAGCGTAGAGAGCATTCGTGTGGTGAAAGAATGCGTGAGGGTTGTCAGTCGCTACCGCTCTCCGAGAGCATATTGAAAAGATATGCCGGTTCGCTCCCGTTACAGAGCCAATGAGTGGTATGTTCTTTGAGCATACAATTCGGGTGGAACCGTGGAGTTAACTTCATCCCGAGGCAGTTTGCCTCGGGAATTTTTAATTTAAAACCACTTAACGCCTCCCCTTGTCAGGCGCTCCTTGTTAGGGAGACGTCACGCAGTGACAGAGGGTCTGGCGTGCGCTCCAAGCAAGGTGGCACGCCATGGGCGTGGCGGAGGGGTAGTATTTTATCATGCGGAATTAATGGTGGTAAGGCGTTGCCTTGCAATTTAAAGAGTTTGGAGAGTGGAGATGCAGCGCAGGGTGCTGAATGAAGCCGCTTCGCTAATGAAGAGATGAAGCCGCTCGCTTTGCTCACTAATGATGTCGCGCTTGTAGCGCTAATTAAGGGCGACACATTCGCACTTGATTGTAATGTGCCGCAAGCGGCACCGCCTTCATTCTACTTTTTACTTTCTACATTCTAATTTAAAATTTAGCATTTAGCATTTTGAATTTAGGATTTGTGCAGTGGCAACGCGTAGCGTTGCGATAATTGTTTTTGTAAAAAATAACTTTATATACAAAGGGGAAAAACTATGGTAAACATTACACTCAAAGGCGGCGTAATCAAAGAATACGAAAGCGGTATTACGCCTCTTGAAATTGCAAAAGAACTCGGTATGGGGCTCTACAAAGCGGCTTGTGCTGCGAATATTGACGGTGAAAACTGTGATTTGCGCACGCCGATTACAAAGGATTGCGAACTGCAAATCTTAACATTTGAGGATGCCTACGGCGCATACACGTTCCGCCACACGGCTTCTCACATTATGGCGCAGGCGGTCAAACGCCTGTTCCCCGAGGCAAAACTTGCCATCGGTCCCGCGATTGCGGACGGCTTCTATTATGATTTCGATTTAGCGCATAACTTCACGCCCGAGGATTTGGAAGCCATCGAAAAAGAGATGAAAAAAATCGTTAAAGAAAATCTTCCCATCGAGCGTTTTGAAATGGAGCCGGATGAGGCGGTGCAGTATTATAAAGACTTAGGCGAAATCTACAAAGTGGAACTCACCGAAGAGCACGCCGGTAAAGGCGAAAAAATCTCTTTTTACAAACAGGGCGAGTTTACGGAACTGTGCGCCGGTCCGCACCTTCCCGATACCTCTCGCGTAAAGGCATTCAAACTCACTTCCGCTACCGGTGCATACTGGCGCGGGGATGAGCATAATAAAATGTTACAAAGAATCTACGGTACGGCATTCGATAAAGCCTCCAAATTAGAGGCGCATTTGCTCGCGCTCGAAGAAGCCAAAAAGAGAGATCATAACAAACTCGGCAGAGAAATGGAATTTTTCACCACGAGCGATGTCATCGGTCAAGGCTTGCCGATTTTATTGCCGAAGGGCGCCAAAGTCATCCAAACCCTGCAACGCTTTGTAGAGGATGAAGAGTACAAGAGAGGTTGGCAGTTGACCAAAACGCCGTATATGGCAAAGAGCGATTTGTACAAAATCTCCGGTCACTGGGACCATTACCGTGACGGTATGTTTGTATTGGGCGACCCCGACAGCGATAAGGAAGTTTACGCGTTACGCCCGATGACCTGCCCCTTCCAGTACCAGGCATACCTCAACAGAGGGCGTTC
This sequence comes from Oscillospiraceae bacterium, assembly GCA_902794945.1. Lineage (GTDB taxonomy): Bacteria > Bacillota > Clostridia > Oscillospirales > Acutalibacteraceae > RUG714. The sequence goes on along the minus strand of CADBJA010000051.1, from coordinate 2,330 downwards.
TTACAGAGATTTGCCGCTGCGCTATAACGAGGCATCTACCCTGTTTAGAAACGAAGCGAGCGGTGAAATGCACGGGCTTATTCGTGTGCGCCAGTTCACGATCAGTGAAGGGCACTTAATGTGTACGCCCGAGCAGTTAGAGGATGAATTTAAATCTTGCCTTGAACTTGCCATTTATATGCTCAAAACCGTAGGGCTTTATGATGATGTTTCTTACCGTTTCTCGCAATGGGACCCGGAGGACAGAGAAAAGTACATCGGCACCCCCGAACAGTGGGATGAAGCCCAGGGCGTGATGAAAAAGATTCTTGACCACTTGGGTTTAGATTACAAAATCGGTATCGGTGAAGCGGCGTTCTACGGTCCGAAACTTGACATTCAAATTAAAAATGTATTCGGCAAAGAGGATACCCTTATCACCATTCAAATCGACCAAATGCTTGCCAAAAACTTCGGGATGGAATATGTGGATAAAGACGGCAGTAAGAAAAACCCGTACATCATCCACAGAACCTCTATCGGTTGCTATGAGAGAACGCTCGCCCTCTTAATTGAAAAATATGCCGGTGCGTTCCCGACATGGCTTGCGCCTACGCAGGTAAAGATTTTGCCGATTGCCGACAGACATCAGGATTATTGCGATGACATCAAAAAGCAACTGCTTGCCAAAGGCATTCGCTGTGAAGTGGATTACAGAAGCGAGAAAATCGGCTACAAAATCCGTGAAGCACAACTCGAAAAAATCCCCTATATGCTCGTGGTGGGCGATAAAGATATTGAAGCCGGCACCCTTTCCGTGCGTTCGAGAAAAGAGGGCGACAAAGGCGCGTTCACTTTAGAGGAATTTGTGGCATTGATTTTAGAAAAGGTCGAAAGCAAAGAGTTAGATTATTAAGAGGTGCATAATGGAAACTTTAACCTATTCTGTATTGAGCAAACGGCGCAATGATTTATTCGGTATCTCAATTGTATCAATTGTCATTTTTCACTATTGTTTGCTCTCAAAACTTGCGGCGGCGAAAGTTTACATTGCCCTGGTGGGCAGTGTGGGCGTGCCGATATTCTTAATTCTTTCGGGTATGGGGCTGTTCTTCTCGATGAGCCGCAACCCGAGTTTGAAAGACTTTTACAAAAAACGGCTTGTGCGTGTGCTCATTCCCTATGCCATTGTATCCGTCGTGCATTTTTTGGTGCGCTATGTCATCATTGAGGGCAAAGGCTTTGTCGCGTTTTTAAAAGGCGTGTTCTTTGTGGACTTTTTCACGAAGGGGGATTCACAGTTTTGGTTTATCGCCCTGGTGTTGATTATGTATGTGTTCTTCCCGCTGTTGTTTAAACTGTTTAAGAGCGGAAAATACAACTTTTTAAAACTGTGCATATTACTTGCCGCAGTGGTGGCGTGCAACTTCCTTTTGATGAAGTTTGTACCGAAGTTTTACGGAAATATAGAAGTGATGCTCACAAGAATTCCGTCTTTCATTATCGGCGTGTATATCGGTGAAAAGGTGTATAACAAGCGCCCGGTGCAGTGGCCGTATTGGGTGATTGCCCTCATCGGCGGCGGTGCTTTCATTTACTTTGCACTGATGCGCAATGTTGCTGGTGTAAAACCGCCTACATCGTTGCTCATTCGTTACGGGGAAACACTGTATGCCCTGCTGTTAATGCTGGTGCTCTCTATCGTGCTTGAAGCCGTCAACAGTAAAGGGCTTTCAAAAGTGTGCGCCTTCTTCGGCGGTATGAGTTTAGAATTATATATGGTGCATGTATCGCTTCGCAGCATTATGGGGCTCATCGGCTTCCCGGCGAGTAATGCATTATACTATGCCATTATGGTGGCAGTCGCTATCGGCATTTGCTTCGGTTTGCAGAAGTTTGATAATTTTGCCACCAAAAAATTGACCGCAAAGCCGAAAAAGGTTGCAAATTCTTAAAAAACACAGTACAATAAAACTATATTTTAATTGAAATAGGGAGAGAGATTATGAACGGTTTAAAACTCGGATATTACAGAACCTATCAAAAAGTAATGAAAGTGGGTGCCAACACCTTCTTCCCGTGGAAAGAGCCCGAAATTGTATCGGGTGCAGGCGCGGTCAAAGATTTGGCAAAACTCATTAAACAAAAAGGCTTCTCCAAGCCCCTCATTGTGACCGACCCCGGGTTGATGAAATTAAACCTATTGGCAGGCTTATTTGAATCCATCGAGGCAGAGGGTTATACCTATGCACTGTATGACGAAGTGGTACCCAATCCCACGATTGAAAACATTGAAGCGGCATTAAAAATTTACAATGCAAACGGTTGCGATTGCGTGATTGCTTTTGGCG
>CADBJA010000050.1 GCA_902794945.1 Oscillospiraceae bacterium | reverse complement strand
AACGGGTGTGGGTGTCCCACCCTCTCGCTACCGGCTATCGGCTAACAGCTAACAGCTTAAATTCTAATTTATCCGCCGTAGGCAGATAAATTAGAATTTGCATTATATGCAATTATATGCTACTATACACTTAAATAAAGACCAACTGTGTTGAAGGAGGCGAAAGTGATGCAAAAATCCAAAAAACTTTTTTCACTGCTGTTAAGTATTATTATGTTATTAAGTGTAGTTTCACCCGTTGTTTCGGTGCTCAATGCCGGTGCCGAAACGAAAGTGAGTGAAATTCGGCTCACAAGCTCCACCACCTCGGTGTAGCCGGGCGCTTTGCCGGCATTCAGCGTAAGCTCCTCCACCGCCTCTGTAGCAAGTATTGATGAATACAGTTCCGATGCCTCTTACTGGGCAGTTTGGAGTAAAAATGACACTGCATGGCGCGGTTGTAATGCACAAAACCCTGCCGTTGCCGTAAATGACGGTATCACGCATTACGCTATGCGTGTGGGTGTGGTTTTAAAAGATGGCTACGCCTTTGATGGTGAAACACAAATTTTCTTTAACGGTACAAACATCACTTCCCTCGGTCATACCAAGATAGATGAATGCTCGTGGGGCGGCTATGTGTATATTGATTTGGGCACTGCCGGCGCAGAACTGCCAAAGTACACTTTGAACTTTGATGCCAACGGCGGTTCAGGCTCCATGCCTTCCTCCACCGTATACCAAGGTGAAAGCATTGTTTTACCTAAATGCAAGTTCACCCCGCCTGCAGGGCTTTCTTTCCAAGCGTGGAAAATCGGCAATGCGGAGTACAAAAAGTATGCAAGTTACACCCCTACCGGCAATGTAACGGCAAAGGCGGTGTGGACGGATAAATACATTCGCACCTCACAAGCGACTATGACACCGGCTTCGCTCTCAAACGCAGTTTGTGCAAACGATTTGTTATTCAAATCTTTAGAACCCTCAAAATACGCGGTTTCTTTATGGCGCGTGTTTGATATGACGGATGACAGTTTAAATACCGCAAACGGTCAATACCCGAAGAATGTAAAATTTGTCTCCGGTCACAAATACGCGATTGAATTTGAATTTACCGCTGCGGGAAGTTACTACGAATACGACGAAACGGATAATTATTCCACATTCTATTTAAACGGTAAATCAACTTCGATTTCCGCCGCCACCTCGATTTCCGGCTCCACCCTGCGCAGAGTGGAATTGACCGCCAATGAACAAACCATCACGCAAGTTGCCGCAACAGTAACAAAACCTGTTGCCGGTAATTTACCGAATAATCCGCCCGTCATCAGCACCGCTGATGTAACCTTTGGCGCTTATGACTGGTTTGAAAACGGCAATATGATTTCCAAAAACTATGACTCTTTTCAACCGGGGCACACCTACCGCCTAAAAATTCGTGCCAACACCGTAAAAACCTTTAGCGATGCGGTAACGGCTACCATCAACGGCAGTGTTGCCACGATTGAAAGTGTTTCAAATAACTCCGTGCTCTTCTCTATGGACTTTACCCTGCCTGGCGGCAGTTACACCGTTACATTTAATGCTGACGGCGGTACGGGCAATATGGCGCCTGTCACCGGCGTATCCGGCAACTATACCCTGCCCTCTTGCGGCTTTACGGCGCCCGCCGGCAAACAGTTTAAATGTTGGGTAGTAGGCGGTGTTGAAAAGAATCCCTACAGCTATGTAAACATTATTGCAAACACCATTGTAACCGCCGTGTGGGTAGACAAACCGCATGAGCACCAATACACTTTAAAACATAATGCAGATTACCACTGGCAGGAATGCAGCTGCGGTCAAAAAGTATCGTTTGCAGAACATATTTATGATAACGAAACGGATGCCACCTGTAATGTGTGCGGTTATGTAAGAGTGACACCGCACACACATCAATACACTTTAAACCATAACACCGATTACCACTGGCAGGAATGCAGCTGCGGTCAAAAAGTATCGTTTGCAGAACATGACCCGGTGCAAACGGTTGTAAAAGCCTCGGCATATGCCACGGGTTACACCGAGAGTAAATGCAAGGTGTGTGCTTACAGCTTATCGCGCAGCAATTACACGGCACCCACCGGCAAAGTGGCAGGGTTTAAATGCGCGGCAAGAACACAGGCAGCCGAAAAACTGATATGGAACAAAGTACCGGCAAGCGTAACCGGTTACCAAATTCAAATATCCAACGCTGCCGGTACTGCTTGGGGCAAAGCGTATGCCACCGCCGGCAACTACTACCTGTTTAAAAATTTGAGTGCCGGTTCCAATTATAAATTCCGTATACGCTTTTTCGTCAAAACCCCGGAGGGTAATAAGTTCAGCCCGTGGAGCGCCGTTGCCTCCCCCACCTTGCCTGCGGCTACTACCGTAAAATTAACGACGGCAAAAAAAGCCTTTAGCGCACAGTGGAGCAAAAAAGCCGTGACCGGTTACCAAATCCAATACAGCCCGAGAATCGATTTTGCCGGTGCAAAAACGCTCACCATAAAAAATGCACAAACATATAAATGCACATTTAAAAACTTAAAAGCAAACACCACTTACTATGTGCGTATCAGAACCTACAAGACCATTGCGGGAGTCAACTATTTCTCGGCATGGTCAGCTACGGCAAAGGTGAAAACGAAATAAGTAAAACCGCTTCGGAACAACCGAAGCGGTTTTATTTTATTGATCAGTTTTAGAACCGGCTAATACCAACAAAGTTCTAAGTTATAACAAGTAAATCAGGTTCTTATATATTGCTAAATACTAATTTTCTGATTTGTTGTTCATTCCAAAACTTGTTTTCCCACAAAAAGTATTGCTCTTTTCGCTTTTTAAAGATTCTTTCCGGCTCTTTTGTGTTGTCATAAATATGAATCACATCACAAATAGCCACTAATTCCGGAATACGCTTGAGGCAGTTTTCATAACGCGATTTAATCTTATCTGTCGGCACGCTATGACCGCCCATATGCACCCTTGTGAGCACACGAGAAACATTAATGGCAGAATCAACTGTGAGAATATAAAAGCATTTAATAAAATAACCTTTTTCTTTTGCTTTTCGCAACAAATCAAGATTATAATCACTGGAAAGCACCGTTTCAAAAGCAAAATCCTTTTTCTGCTCAATTAAGACTTTGCGCCTGTTATAGGCTGTTTTGGTTGCCTCTTCGTCACTGCAATCCAAATTCTTTTTAATTTCATCCGCATTAATATAGATACAATCTAATTTTACATACTGTGTAATAGTGCTTTTTCCGCTCCCGTTTGGTCCGGCAAAAACAATAATCTGCGGCTGTTTTTTAGTCAATGTAAACCCTTCCTTTATCCGGATAATCAATATAGGCTTTTTTTCGTCTTGCATCATAGCCGGAAACGGCACAACCCATCACTTTCGCCTGTTTTTTGGCAGCTTTCACTGCCTCGGCAAAAAGCTTTTGCTCTTTTGCATCAGCTTCAGTAACAGGAGAATTCACTTTAACGGTCATACAATCCCCTCCTTTGCTGTTTCTAATAGTATTATAACAAAAAAGCAAAAAAATGCAACCGGGTGAAAATAATGAATGAAATCTTATTTATATGCAAAAGAATCTATCGGGCGGCAACGCCGCCCGATAGATTCAATGTCATTAACTTAAAATACTTTTCTTTAGGTGAGTCATTCTGAACGTAGTGAAGAATCTTTTTTACTGGCAAAATGGAGTTGAATAAAAGATCTTTCGACAAGCTCAAGATGACAAAGAAGTAAATAACTTCTTTGTTATTCTCCGACATTGCCGATAAATTGATTTATCTCTTTGTTGTTACTGCCTTTGCCGGCGACCATGCAGAAAAGTAGTTTTTGCCGCCTATGGTTTTGTATGTGCGAATGCGCACATAGTACCTTGCGCCGCCTGTGAGGTTTTTCACGGCAAGTGAATATTTGCTTGCACCTTTCACGGTTTTGGTTACCGCCTTTCTGAACTTCGCGTTGGTCGCATACTGCACCTGGTAACCGGTTACGCCGGCAATCTTGGTCCATTTGGCGGTGAAGGCTTTCTTAGCAGTGAATAATTTTACCGCTGTTCCCTTCGGCAAGGTCGGCGAATTGAGTGTGGCGCTCCACGGGCTGAAGTAGTTCTTCTTATCTGCCGCTTTAATGTAGAAACGCACGCGAAATTTGTAGTTATTGCCTGCCACTAAGCCTTTAAAGGTGTGACTCGTCACGCCTGCTTTGAGATTAGCGTAAGTTGACCACTTATTACCCGCAGCGTTTGAAATCTGCACCTGGTAACCGGTAGCGGTTTTCACATTGTTCCACAGCACTTTAATCGCATTTGCCGTTCTTGCACTGTGCTTGAGGGTTAATTTGGCGGTGGGGGCGGTGTAGCTATCGAACTTCTGCGTTTCTCCACAACGCGAGCAACTGTGCACGGTGTAGCCGAGTTGTGTTGCTTGGGGTTCGACTACCATTTTGAGGGTGGCATCATGACCAAGCACCGCAATTTCTCTTGTTTCTTTGTGTGAAGCATCGTTTGAACACACCCTCGTTTCCACACCGGTTTCGGTGCAACTGGCGGATTTTGTCACGGACCATTCGCCCCAAACATGCCCGTAAGCCGGCAACTCACAATATGTGGAATATTCGCACCTTGAACAGGTTTGATAAGCTTCCCATCCTGATTCTTCACAAGTCGGCTCTTGTGCTTCATGCGCAATATAATCATGCCCCAATGCCGGTGTTTCAGAAATAAGCGTGCTCACACCGCAGTTTTCACACACTTTTTCGGTTGTGCCTTTATCGGCACAAGTTGCCTTGGTTACAATTTCTTTGTAATTATGACTTCCTTCCGAAAATTTAGCGCTGAGTGAAGTATCTCCCATTACTCTGAATTTGTAAACAAGGTCTGTAGAAACACAGTTGCCACCGCTATACCACCCTAAAAAAGTGCTACACTGTGCGGTAGCTGTCAACTCTGCATAGTCACCGATTTTTGCTTCGCCATCTCCACTCACAAAGCCGCTGCCGGTAACATTCACGCTTACATTACAAGCTGCTTCTTGTGAATTTTCAAAAACCTCATCGCTTGCAATCACTTGCTGATTGTCGTTGCGCAAAGTCACACTTGCAGCCGTCGCTTCAGGCTGCACGGTTGCCGACATTTCTTTACTCTTTGCAACAGGAATATCATAATAATTGACTCTCTCGAGTTCGTTATTGTCTTCACCGAGTGTTGCCAAAGTGTAGTCTGCAGTGCCGTTATCATTACCGATTACTTTCACGGTATAATCGCCGTCTGCAGGTAAGTAATAAGACTTCGTGTCACCGTCAACGGTCATCACAACAGAATTTTCCTTGGCTTCAATTTCCTTATCGATAGTGTTATTTTGAATTCTGCCTACTAATTCATTGGTGGTGTTGTCATAGATTTCAATATCAACCGGGCAATTCCACGAACCATATTTCGAATCTCTTTTTGCAGTAATCTCATCGAAATTTAGTGCTTGCATATATGAACAATATGTATGCATTGCGTGTGCTTGCTCAAAATTGCCGCCCATACCTAATTCATAACCATGCTGGTTTGAAAAATCAATATCCGGATTAGCAAAATAGGCAACAATATCGAAATAAAATCCTAATGGATTCCAAAGCAAAACATCAATCATATTGTCATAGCCTTCATCCTTGCTTTCCTTACTTACATTTGCCACATACGGCAATAAAGTTTTCTTAAAAAATTCATAAGGCTCTAACCAAGTTACTCCCTTGTAATAATACTTCTTTGAATAGAAATCATCCACCGATTTCATATTTTTATTGAATTCCTGAATGATACTGTGAGTAGCAGCCTCTCCTCTTGTGTACGGCTCATATTCATCATTTTTATAATTTTTATAAAAATGATTCATTCTTGTTAAATACGATTTATATTTCGCGGAGGATGTGTTGGTTTTGCTCGGCAAAACATAGATTTTCCCATATTTATGATACTTCCAAGTATCCTTCATCATTACATGCGTCACCATATCCTCGGGATTAACAATGTTGTGAATAAAGGAATATTTTGAAGTTTTGTAATCCTTCGCAAGGGTATTATTCGGTGTTGCAAAAGTGTAGGCAAAAACACTGTCGGCATTCGCCCAAGCGGCGTTCTCATTTACCGCGGAAGCTGCGAGCAAGTTTGCGGTTGCTGCACCGCGGCTGTGTCCGGTAAAAAGCAGAATGGTATTGTCTTTTGAAAAACCGTAAGAACCGTTGAACAAAATACCGTTGATTTTATTCACCATGAAATCTTTGGCATCTTCAAAGCCGCAATGTTTGCCGGTTTCGCGTCCCTTGCCGTTCTTTCTACCTCTACCTTCGGGGTCAAAATTGGAATACCACTGCTCTTTATTGGAACCGATGGTTCCCACAAACAGCAATTGTTTTCTTTTTCCGCCTAAATGAATTGTTTTGGCGGCAAGAAAGTAATTTACTTCATCGCGCGCCGCATTCATATTCGAATCCAGCACGGTAAATCCGCCGTTTTCCAAACAGGTTTTGATGTAAGTATTCTCTTTTTTCTTGGTAGAATGGTCGGGCGAATAACCAAACATCGAATATTGCGCGCAAAATTGTGCCAAGCCGTGAATGTACTCATCATTGGTTTGGAACCACTCTTTTCGAAAAGTTACCAAGGCGCTTTTATAGGAATCCTTTGCCTCTTCTTTGAAGAAAATGGTTTTGTTTAAAAAGTTTTCTCCTGCGCCGTAGGTCCTTTCGGTAACAGGTTGCCCCGCGCCGGAAATCGACCCGTGAAAAATTCTTCCCACTTCTGCCGGGTCCGCACTGCCCGAGAGGATGGAGGATGGATGGATTTTAAAAGCCGGCCGAACCCCACTGCAGGTCCTGATGACATCACTGCTGAGGATGCTCGCGTCCCCGTCAGCCTTGACAAGTGTAGCACCATAGGAATATTTGCCGGGGGAGCGCAGCCACCAACAGGATTTGCCGCGGTAGTAGTAAGATGAAGTGCACACCCACAAACCCTGTGATTTTGCATAGTCGCTGCCCTGCGCGCGGCGGGCAGTATCGTAAGCACTAGAAGAAGACGAAAAGCCGTAAGCAGAATTGATGGCGTCCGAATACGAGAGCACCCAAATCTTGTCGGTTGTGGCGGCACCACCGCTGGCCGAACTGTTCCACGGCGAATTTTCATTTTGATGATAATAACTTAAGATTTTCCCTTTTTCATTTGCAGAAAAAGCGGATTGGTAAAAGTTCTTTGCAAGCCACGCACGAATCGTGCTCTCCGCCCATGTGATGGATTTATAAATATCGTTGTATGGCTGGGAATCCAACAAAATATCGGACATCACATAGGTGCCGTCACTCTCCGCCTTCAAAGTTCTCCACTTAACAGGGTCCCAGCGAAACCAATAGGTATTGCCGGTGGTGTAGCCGTTGTTACCCTGTTCGGAGTTGGAACTATCTGTACCATATTCAGTCCTATACGGTCTGTACTGATTAAGCACCACCTTGCGGAAGACCTCGCCGCCGTAAGCGACATCGCCGAAAGAGATATCCACAATTTTGTAGTTGGTTTCCGATTGTGCAGAATGCTTGTACTCATAAGACCACAATTTAACCGAAAGGGCATTCAAAGAGGAAAGCAGTGAAGAATCGCTCACTCGGCTCTGCGGCCAGCGCCCCATGTAAAAGGTTTCCCCTTGCTGCAATGCACTTGCCTGCTTACCACCGCCTGCCGCACTCACACCCAAGCGCAGCCCTGCAAAGGTACTGAAAAGCATGACAATGACTAATACTAAGCTTAAAACTTTTTTCATTTTCTTTCCTCCGTGAAACAAAAATGCGCAGCCGAAGCCACGCACGAAAAATGCACAACTCCAACTGTCGCCAAACAATTTACATCATTACCCTAAAGGATAGTATGATTAATAGAGTATGCATTTTTACCAAAAAGTAAAAAAAACATACCTATCCTTATCGGGTAATATTAAAATGTAAATTATTTGGCTCTTTTATTTTATCATTGACTAAATGCATTTGTCAATAAAAACAAACAGCGCAATAATAAAATATACTAAAACCTTTAAAACAATAATAGCAAAAAAAGAAACTTTCGGCTATACGCTGAGAGCATAAGGTAGTAATTATTTTACCGTGTGCATATAGAATAAAGGGCTTATCTAAAGAAGATACCCCGAAATCGTGCCTTGCCCGATATAATCCAAAATGCACGATTTTAAATAAAAGAAGAGCCAGACCAGCAAACCTGCGTTCTCAAATAACAAATTGCATCTTAACTTACAAGATTTTAAGTGCAAGGCAAACTAATAAGAGTAAAAAACTTTTTACCCATGCCAGTTAACAGCCGCCGCGGCTGACCGCGGAACCGTAGGTATGAGGGCTACTTTGAGGCATAAAATAAATACCATCCACAAAAGTGGTTACGATGCCTACACTTTACAAAGTGCTAATCGTTACGACTCCTCAGTCAGAAACATTGTCGCCCCGCTGCCCTTGGAGCGGTTGCGGCGCTCTGTGTTTCTTCCAGCTGAGGGCACCGCTTCATCTCGCACTGCGAGCGCAGTACCCTCAGCCAGTTAACAGCCGCCGCGGCTGACCGCGGAACCGTAGGTGAGAACTCTACTTGAGGTGACAAAAAAATACCTTCATCACAAAAGTGATGAAGGTATTTTTGGCGCCTCAAGTAGGACTCGAACCTACGACCCTGCGGTTAACAGCCGCATGCTCTACCGACTGAGCTATTAAGGCAAGTATGTTGGCATTACCTATTTTCCCGGGCCGTCGCCAGCCAAGTATCTTCGGCGCGAAAGAGCTTAACTACCGTGTTCGGAATGAGAACGGGTGGACCCTC
>CADBJA010000049.1 GCA_902794945.1 Oscillospiraceae bacterium | reverse complement strand
TTTTTATATTTAGTAAAGAAAACATCTTTCTCTATACGGGTATGGGCGGAGCCCATCCAAAATCTGTCAACTGTATACTGTTAACTGTCAACTAAATTAGAATTTACCGTCGTAAATTCTAATTTAAAAAATATCCCCCCGTGGGGCTTGTGTGCAAACAAAATAATATATATAATAAAATTAATCAATAATGAGGAGGAATGTCTTATGGCATGTTTTGTAGTACCTGCAGTAGAGGCGGTTGTTGTGACCGGTGCTGCTATTGCACTAAAAAAGAGAGAAACCAAACTTGCTCGTGCCGCGCATGCACCGCACAGTGCGTTGGAGGCTGAGCAAAAAAAATACACCTGGTCAAGAAAGTTGACTTGGCTTGCCGCTTTACTTTGGGGCGGTGTGCTGTTGTTGGCGTTTGAGCATGTATGGCACGGTGAGGTGGTACCGTGGTACCCGTTCTTAACGGCAATGAGCAACCCGGTCGATAAAGCCGAAATGTTGCACGAAATGGCAACCGTCGGCGTGGCAATGGCAGTGAGTGTCACTGCGGTTTGGGGCGCATTTGTTGCCTTTGTCAGTGCTAAGGTGAAAAAGGCAAACAAACTTGCCGAAAGCAAAGGTGAATAAGTATGTGTTTGTTAATTACCGTTCTTGCCGCGATTACCGCCAGCATTTTGTGGTACACGCATGCACAAAATGATGTATATCGCTTTAAAGTGATGGCTGCCATTTTTTGGGGCGCATCCTTGATGTGGCTGGTAGATGCGGTGTTTGAGTTTATTGAACTCAAAGCGGAATTTTTCAATCAACCGCCGGCAGATTTGTTAAATGATGCCGTGTTAGGCGTTTGTGCCGTTGCTATCGGCTTAATTGCATGGCTTGTGGTGTTGCTTATCAAAGACCCCAAAGGCGTGTTTAAAAAGCAGAAATAAAATAACAAAAAAGCAGGGAGGTTTCCCTGCTTTTTTAAATGTTGAATTATGAATGTTGAATTTTGAATTGAGGTGGCGAAACAAAGTTTCGCATTTTATGACTACCCCTCCACCGCAAGCGGTCCCCCTCCCCTGACAAGGGCAGGCGTTAAGTGGTGGCGAAGCGATGCTTCGCATTTTAATTCTACTTTTTAATTTCTACATTCTACATTTTGGACGAGCAATGCTCGTCCCCGCGAATAGAGCGTAGCGGAACGGGTGCGGGGCATTCCCGCCCTCAATTATTCATTATTCATTTTTCATTCTTCATTTAAAAAAGTGCCCATTGGGACACCCTCAATAAAGATGTGCCGCTCAAAATCGCCTCTTTTTCGCTATAATTGCAGAAAAAACTGTCAACTGGCGTCAGCCAAGAGTTACTATGTAAAGGGTAGTTTTTTCTACCTACTACATAATGACTGCGGCTCATTTGCGGTAAATTGAAACGCAGTTGTGGAAAGGAGTAAATATCACTCGAACTGCAAACTCATTTACACGAAAGGAGCCGATGATGAGCGAAAAGACGATTTATGAGCGACTTGGCGGAACATACAAGCAGCAAGGTGATGTACTTGTTCCCGCCATTGAGTTGCCCGATATCCAATACCATTATGGCAAATACGGTCGGATGCGAGAGCAATACTTGAAAGAGCATCGCAAAGGGCTGTACAGCAGATTGCGAGGCAGAGGCGAGCTTCCAAAGCATTTAGCCGAAATCGACAAAGCCTGCAATGAACGCTTGGAACAAGTTATTAGAGCCATTGCTAAAAAAGAAGGCGTTACCGAGCAGCTTAAAGCCGAAGATATGCTTACTTGGGTTGGAGCAATGAATAATATTCGTTCCCGAGCCGAAGAAACAGTTCTTCAAGAAATCATATATAACTGAAAAACACCCGTTACAGACTCAAAACCTGTAACGGGGATTTATTATTTTTTCTTAAACTTGTATTTACCTTTTCCTTGTCCTGTAACTTCCTCGATTAAATTGAAAGATTTTAATTTATTAATCAATGTGCTTGCAGGAGAAGGTGTTAGACCGGTATGTTGAATGATATCCGCTCTGGAAAAAACGCCATCGAATCCGAAAGCAGAAAACAAAAGCATGATATTATCTTTTGTCGGTTTGTTGATTTCTAATTGTAAAATTTTCGCTTCAATGTCCTGTTTTTGCCCCGAATGTCCTGTTTTTGTCTGCTCAATGTCCTGTTTTTGCCCCGAATGTCCTGTTTTTTGATTGTCAGAGTCCGGGTTTTTTATCTCCGCACCATAATTCAAGTTATACAAAGTAACATAAAAAGCATTTGGATTTGACTCAAAAACAGGTTCCAGTTTTTCGTTGAAATTGACCGCATTACGGTAATCGGCTTTAATCTTTCTGAAGCCGCTGCCTCTGCGATCCATAAAGTGCATACGGCTGAAAACATCGGCAATCACGGGATTACGTCTTTTCGAAGCCACTCTATCCGTATCTAATTGTTGCACAAGAGTACCGTCGAGCATTCCGCCGGGAGAATATATCTCCAACCGGTCATCAAACATATCAATATGCACTTCACTGCCGATTTCGGTGTAATCACGATGAATTAAAGCGTTAACTAATGCTTCATGAACGGCTTGCTCCGGATAATCGGGCATTTCCACTCTGCCCGAACCGGTTTTCTTCCAACGCTTTTTGGAATTGTTCTTCACAAATTCGGTGCCGTTTTGAAGCAGCGAAATGAGAGAACCCTCATATTCTTTATCATCCCATGCTTCCATCACACCCGAAGCTTTATCTAATCCGTTCCACCTTGTGCAAAATAGGCGAGATTGCCTAATCGGTGATTCATCTGCTAATAGTGCACCGGCATTGGTGAGGCTACCTTCTTTATCTACTAATTCAAAAGAAATAAAATCGTTTTCTTCAAATTCGCTTCCGGTTTGCTTGCGGTAAACTGTGCGCAATTTTGTAAAAGCATAATCCTCAAATTTGTAAACCGAGGACATACTATCATAACTTAAATTAGTACCTTTTAAAACTAATCTTTTTAAAGCCGTAGCATCTGCAGGTACACTTTCATTCCCCACGCGCACATAAGCAATACGACTGCCCTCTCCAAAGTAGTAATACGGTGTTTCCTGCCCGGGTAATATTTTTAAAAGAATAAACTCTTTGCCGTTTTCGGAAAGTATTTCCATCACAATATTGGGAATAGGGTCCATCCTTGCTTTGAGGATTTCGCTGATTTTTTCGGAATCTTTCTGTGCATTGGACAGCCCGACAATTGTTCCGTCATCGGCAACGCCGAAAATGAGGGTGCCGCCGATACCGTTTGCAAATGCGCTGACACTTTTGAGCCAGCTTTTCGGTTTGCGTATCTCTAACTTTAACTTTTTATCATACTCGGTTGCTTCACCGATATATTTCTCAATTCCCATAGTTATTCCTCACTATCTTTACTCTTTGCCCTGTTTTTATACACATTAAATTGGTTTTTACAGCGGGGACTGCAAAAAACTGCACTCGGTCTGCTTGCCACAAAGAATTTACTGCATTTTTTGCACACTCTTAATGGCTTGTGTTCATCTGTCAGCATAAACGAAAGCATCATTTGTATGCCGAGCAATAATGAATGAAAATCCCATACCAATGTGGGCTTATCCAGCAAAGCAATGTGGTATGTCGGTGCATTGCCCCCAAATGCTGCCATACTTTGCCGCATTAATTGTTTTGAATCGTCACCTAAAAACTCTTTATCGGCATAGTATAAATAGGTGGTGCTTGCGTTAAATGCCCAATCGATAAACTGCTGCTTTAACCATTCATATTCTTCTGCATAGTTGCGCTGAAAACAAAGGTTGACTGCCATCGGTCTTTCATCCTGTGTTAAAGCGAGTGACATCATTTCGGTGTCGCCGCTGATATTCCAAGAGGCATTTTTACCTTTTTTCGTGATGTCCGGTTTATTAAACGGAAAGAAAAGAGAAAGGTAGTCTTCGCATTTCATTGTTTCCGCTTTGATAAAGTGGTTTTTCGGCAGATACACAGCTTCATAATTTAAGAATTCGGCAGTGGTCGGCAAAGCCGTCATTAAACCAAACAACCCGTATGTTTCGGCGAATGCTTTAATCGCTTCCTTTATAAAACTATCTTCTGCTTTGCTCATACCGAGCCTACCAATATACAGTGCGCTTAAAACCAAATCTTCATAAACCTTGAGCGGATCATAAATCTCCGGTTTGGCATCGACGCCGGCAGTTAAATATTCTTTGCCGTTTGCAGCCGTTTCCCATTCATATCGACTGTATCTTACCCAAGTGGAATTAGAGTTTTCAAATTGATGTTTCATATTTCCTCACAGGCTGTAACCTAATATTTAAATAATATATTACTATTATACTAATCGCTCTTGTTATCGTCAAGGGCGTTTTTAACAAATCTTCTTTCCTCAATGGTAAGAGGGTTTTTATTGTTCACTCTTTTTATCAATTCCGGTGTAATGGCTTTGTGTATCTTTCGCAGGGCTGTTGCTTTCACTTTGCGGATGTTTCTATCCGTTTGCCCGCGTATCGCACCGATATATTTTGTGCTTTCACCTTTTACAACATTGCGAAAGAGGATCTCCTTGTGGCTTTCGGACAATTTTCTTAATGCTGCCGAAAGATAATCGGCTGTGACAAGCTCATGGATTTCATAAGGGCAAAAGCAAATCGCATCGATAAAATCGCCCTTTTGAATTAGTTTTGCCAATACTGTATTGAACCGCGAGGGGAAAACCGTACCGTCGGCTGCCGCTCCGAACTCCAAAGGCAAATCATCGCCGCTTCTGCTGATTTCGTGATAGCGTTCTTTTCTCTCTCGGTTGCTGTCAAGCCTGTCCCACCACGCAACTACCTGTTCAAAATCTTCCACCGTTCTCGCGGCTTGTTCCATTCTTGCAAGCGCTTCCCGTTCGATATCTCTTTTTAATCGTTTCTTTTCGGGTGATAAATCCGACTGCGGCTTGTGTTCTTCCGTTTGCTCTAAATCAAGTGCCAATCCGGCTCTGTATTCTTCAGCTATTGCTTCTTCTAATTGCTCTGTCTCTTTTAATTGGAGTATTTCTTCATAATCCACCGCAGTCTCACCTCCCGATAATTAATATTGTATAAAGTAATAAAAACAGTTCCGCAAACAGTGCCGTTTTTCTCCTATTAGTGAGGGGGTAATCATATTTTTGTGTTTCAGATTACAAATTCCACTCGGAAAGGAGGAATACCAATGGCAGAATTGACAAAACGCCAAAAACAAAGAATTCATCATTTAGTGACACATTCTTGTGCCAATTATTTTTGTGAATGCGGTTGTCTTCTGTTGGAAGACGAATGCTATATGTTTGGCATTGCGTTTACCGACAGTAAGCTGTGCCGCTATTATGAAAAAGCCGTTTTGCCGCTCGATGCGGAATTAGATGCAGCTTTGCACACTTTGCCTGTTAAGCGTTGTAAAGTATGCGGCAAATCCTTTGCTGCTGCAGGCAACAGGCAATATTGCAGTGAAAATTGCGCTTCGTTTATGCGGCGTTTGCGAACTGCCGAACGCGTTAGAAGACATCGACAAAAATAAAAAATGTAACGCTTTCGCTCTCTAAAAGCCGCTTGGTAAGCGGTTTTTGGAGAGCGATTTTTATTCGCCAAGGTGTTTTATCGCTTTGATATATTTTCGATTACACCAAAGCGGAACTAACAATAAATATTATACACGAAATAATCAAAACATCAATGGGAGGTTAATAGAAATATGCAAGAAAAAAGAACTGTTTTCCTCCGTCGCATCGGTTCAACCACATATAAGGTGAAAATTCATTTCAAGAAAGACGGAAAGGAAACAATGGAAGATAAAATTTTAAGAATGATGCACAATGAACTCTTGGAAACCGGCAAGGGATGTGGTATAATGGCGGTACCGCAAATGAGCCGTCAGTCTGAAAGGAGTGCCTAATGGCTATAAAACAGACTGAAGGAAAAATCACAGCCTTGTATGAAAGGCTGTCGCGTGATGATGAATTACTTGGTGAAAGCAATTCCATTATCAATCAAAAGAAGTACCTTGAAAACTACGCCTTACAACAGGGCTATGGTAATCTTGTCCATTACACTGACGATGGTTATCCCGGCGGCAACTTTGACCGCCCGGCATGGAAACAACTCATAGCCGATATCGAAGAAGGCAAGGTCGCCCATGTGCTTGTCAAGGATATGAGCCGTATCGGCAGAGAATATCTGCAGACCGGTTTCTATACCGAAGTGATGTTTCGCCAACATGGCATCCACTTTGTGGCAGTTGCCAACAATGTGGATAGTGACGACCAAAGTAGCAACGAGTTTGCACCGTTCTTAAATATCATGAACGAATGGTATTTGAGGGATTTAAGTCGCAAGCAAAAAGCGGCAATTCGTGTTAAGGGTGAATCGGGAAAGCCGACAACCAACAGCCCGCCATATGGCTACAAAAAAGATCCCGAAGATAAATATCACTGGTTGATTGATGAAGAAGCGGCAGAAATTGTGCGCCGCATCTTTCGATTAACTGCCGAAGGGCATGGCCCTTATGATATTGCAAGGATACTGTTTGAAGAGAAAACGGAAACCCCATCCGTGTACTTTGCAAGGAAAAGGATCGGCTGTTGGAAAAACAAAGAGGATTTTCCGCATCCGTACAGTTGGACAGGCTTCACGGTCAGCGCCATTCTTTCTAAACAAGAGTATTGCGGCGACACGGTAAACTTCCGCACCCGCAAACTATCCTACAAGGATAAACATGGTGTGAAAAATCCGCCGGAAGAGTGGCTTATCTTTGAAAATACTCATGAAGCAATTGTTGACAGAGAAACTTGGCTGCTTGCACAGAGTTTGAGAAAAACACCGAGAAGAAAAGATACTCTCGGCGAAGCTAATCCGTTAACAGGATTAATATTCTGTGCCGATTGCGGTGCCAAGATGTATAACCATCGCGGCAAACAACATAGAGACCACTACGAGTGCTCTACCTATACACTCGGCAAACACTATCATTTGAATCATTGTTGCACCCACTATATTGCAACAAAAGCGATTCGGGCATTATTGTTAGAGACCATTCGCTATGCAAGCACTTATGCTATTGAAAACAAAGAAGCTTTCTTTGAAAAGGTGCGCTGTGAATCACAGCTGCGACAAAAAGAAGCGGCAAAACTGACGAGGCGCAAAATCACCAAAAGCAAAAAGCGCATCGAAGAGTTAAATATCGTAATTAAAAAGCTTTATGAAACCTATGCTGTCGGCAAACTCACCGAAGACCGTTTTGACAGCTTGCTTGCCGAATATGAAGCAGAGCAAAAAGAATTGACCAACTTTGTTGCTGATGCCGAAGAGCAGCTTTCTGCTTATGAGGAAGATACAGCCCGTGCCGAGCAATTCATGGCACTTGCTAAAAAATATACGGATTTCACGGAATTGACCGCGCCGATGATCAATGAGTTTATTGAAAAAATCATTGTGCATGCACCTGAAAAAATTGACGGTGTGAGAACGGTTGAAATGGAAATCTATCTCAACTTTGTCGGGCGAATTGAATTACCGCCGCAAGAGTTAACGCCGGAGGAAATCAAAAAGCAGGCACAGAAAGGCCGTCAACGCAAATTAGCGCGCGAGCGCTATCACCGCATCAAAGCCGGTGAATGGCAAGTGGGTTATACTTTCAAAAAAGAGTGTAGATTTTGCGGCAAGACTTTTGAATCAAAACAATCCTGCGCATTGTATTGTTCCCCAAATTGCCGCACGAAGTTCTATATCAGCCAAGCGGATAAAACCCGGCGTCGGGAATGTGTTTGCGAAAACTGCGGTACAGTTTTTGTCGCAACGAATAAGGACGGAACCTATTGTTGCGTTGCCTGCAAAGAGGAAGCCGAGAAACAAAAACAAACAGCATAAATTTTGGCGACTTGTCAATTTGACAGGTCGCCTATTTCTATGGAGGAAATATGTTAAACACACAAAAAGAATTAACACAAGCCATTCATCGAATGGAAGAAGCCGCCGCCAGAGACCGCGCCAAAGAACGCAAGCAAAGAACACGGCGACTGATTCAAAAGGGTGCCGTTTTGGAGAAAATTTTTCCGCAAGTTAAATCAATGACACCCGAAGAAACAGAAAAGTTTTTAATCAAAAAGAAACTGAATATAGATTAATTATTTGCCCTTGTCCGAAGAGAAATCTTTGGGCGAGGGCTTTAAAATATCCCGAAGGGCGCACTTACTCACCACCCGAAAACCTCTGCGAGATTTTTTGGGCGGTGGTATTCTAACAGGCGTTAGAAGCGTGCGCTCTGCGAGGCTAAATTATCATCATCACCTTCTGGTGAATAGTCGACTGTTAACTCAACAGTTATTTTAGGTACATCTTTTATGAACTGTTCATAAGTGATAGTTTTCTCCATAAATCGGGATGTCAAATCTATGAGTTGCTTTCGTTTTGATAAAGGGTAATCGTTATAACTGATTGATTTTCCTCCAATTGTTCTTTTAAGGCAATCAAGAAAGGATGTCTTTGCTGTATTGTTGCGACCAACAATAAGTGTAGTCCTTTCATCAACATCTAATTGAGCATTAGTGATTAATCTGTAGTTTTCAATTTTAACTTTTGTTAAATACATTTGTTGTTCCTTTCGTGAAAAAATTTCATTATCTCCAGCCTTTATTCTACCACATTATCATAAATTATCAAAATATATATGTATTTCTAAAAAAACTGCGAGTCACAGACAATCTGTAACTCACAGTTTTTCTTTGCAAAAAATATCCTTGACAAATCGCTTCTCAAGTTGACAGTTTTTTGCTTTATTCTAACAAAAAATAGGCAGATTTTGAGTGCAACGCAGTTTTTGCTAAGTTATTTTATTCGGATAAGTGAGAAAAAAGGCTTTGCATACTTGTCGTATTCATAGGCTTTTTTGTCGCT
>CADBJA010000048.1 GCA_902794945.1 Oscillospiraceae bacterium | reverse complement strand
TTACTACTATAAAGATTTACACTACTCTCAAACATCGTGCCAATCGGTGTCTAATACAGCAATGTTTTACTACTATAAAGATTTACACTACTCTCAAACGTCCGTTACTGCTTGCAGAAACCGTATGGAGTTTTACTACTATAAAGATTTACACTACTCTCAAACATTATGGATAGAAAAACAAAAATTGAAAGTGTTTTACTACTATAAAGATTTACACTACTCTCAAACCTGACGACACTATCATATTATCAGAGCATGGTTTTACTACTATAAAGATTTACACTACTCTCAAACTGGCTATTACTACACCAAAAGAATTTTTTAAGTTTTACTACTATAAAGATTTACACTACTCTCAAACAAATACTTGAACATTTTCGGGATATTTCATGTTTTACTACTATAAAGATTTACACTACTCTCAAACTATATTGACACACGGAAGAGCAAATAATATGTTTTACTACTATAAAGATTTACACTACTCTCAAACACCCTTGTAGAGTTGGAAACAGGCGAGAAAGTTTTACTACTATAAAGATTTACACTACTCTCAAACGGTGATAAGAGACACTATCGGCGAAAAACGTTTTACTACTATAAAGATTTACACTACTCTCAAACAGAAGCGTTGGAAAAATTAAAAAAGGCAAGTTTTACTACTATAAAGATTTACACTACTCTCAAACATAGTGTTGTTTGTCTGACAAATTGCGAGGTTTTACTACTATAAAGATTTACACTACTCTCAAACCTCAAATTCGGGTAAACGAAGAGCACGACCTCTCCGGGTAAAACTATATAGTTTTCTATTATCCATAGTATTATAGCATATTTACACCTCACTTTCAAAGATTTCACAATACTCTTTATCTAAAATATAATAATTTTCATATTTGAGTTTGGGAAAACAGACTGCCTCTATCAATAAAACGGCAATGTTTCTTTTTTGCATCTCTTCATAAAACAGTACCAATTCATTTTCTGTAAAATACAAGTGCATATTTAAAAGTACAAAACAACTCACAGGAGCATATTTTTGTGTTAGAATGATGTAGTTTAATAATTGTTCCAACTTATTTTCACTTTGAAAATCCGCTTTTAAGTTTTGCATTTTAAAAAGAGCAACTAAATCAAGTGTATCTTGAAAGGTGAAATCAAAATCATATTTTTGCACAATTAATTCCAACAAACGGGCAGTTTGGCTGGTTAGCGCAATTACATCTTCCGCAAAACAGTCAAAACATAACTTTTGCATCTCGTTATATATTTTTTTATAAAACGGGGCGGAGAAAGAAAGTTCAAAAAAGTGAGAGATAAACGATATTTTTTTAATATCAATCGGCTCAAAGTTTTTTGAAAACACAGGCGGACGGATTGCGCTTTCACCGCTTTCAAAAAAGCCGACAGTTTCTCTCAATGTTTTTTGATGCTCTATACACACCACCGGTATGCCGTTTTTGAGTATAACCGGTTTTGAAAAGAAATCGAATACAACCCTCACAGTATCACCAATCTTTCATCGCTATCCAACACATCGCTCTGATATGTGCCGGTGATATGCTCCATATTTTGAAATTGTTTTTCCGTGATAGAGAGCACCTGCACCAAGCCCTTTTCGGGCTTAATTTTTTTGACTTCGCCTATAATTTGATTGACCTGTGTGGAATTTAACGCCATTTTTATATAGACCGATTCCTGCAACATCATAAAGCCGCTTTTTATGAGGTTGCGCCTGAATTTGGAGTATACTCTTCTCTCTTCACTGCTTTGCATCGGTAAATCAAACAACACCATTACTCTCATAAATCTATAACTCATATTGATAAAACCTGATACCGGCTACCTCACCGCTCTCTACCGCATCCAATACACTTTTGGTGTAAATTTTGATAGCGGCGGTTAATAACTGTTTTCTGCCGTCAATCATCACTTCGGTTTGTAAAAGGGATAAGATTTGCCTTTTTTCGTTTGTTCCAAATGCCTCAAAAGCGGCATTTTTAACGCACCTGTCAATTATAGGACGAAACGGCTCCATCAAATCACATGAAAGATTAAACGGGTTAAACATATTATCGTGAAACAGCCCCAATTGCGTTAAGTAGCCGTTGTTCACCACTTCGCGGTTAAAGCAGGATAATAGGATACTATAACCGTAATTGAGCGCGGCGTTTGTTGCCGTATCATCCGAGCGTGAAAAAGATTTGCCGAAGAGTGCATTAAAATATACCTTGGCAGCATGCCCTTCACGGTTAGTGGCATCATTAAACTCCAATTGCTGCAAGTAGTCATTTAACAGCCTTTCTTCTTTCAAGCGAAAGTGTGAAAGGTTTTGCGCCTGCTTTTTGATTTTTTGCGCAACAATCTCTGTCCACACACTTTGTTTGCGCACCGTTTCCCACTGCATTTGCCGCTTGATTTTTAGCGAACTGTCATGGCAACCGTATAGCGATACCAACTCGGCGTGCGGGTTTTGTTTTTCATCACAAAAAATAACTTTGATTTTGTTTTTTACCAGTTCGCTCATTAGTGCGGTAGTGACGGAACACATTGTGTTTTCTATTAGCAAAATGTTTATTTCGCTGATATGTATTTTCACGGTTTCATCACTACTGCGCACCACCATAAAGCCAAGCCGTAAATCTAACTTTGCCGGCTTGGAAATAACCACGGTTCTCCAACTCATACTCTCACATTGTTTTTGTTATTTTAACAGTTCAATTTGTTGTTCATATAATCCGGTGACGGATTGGTGGATGATTTTAAAAGAATGAATGCTTTTAGAAGTTAGAGCATTTGCAGAGATTTGCAAAAGTCCGGCTTTTTTTGCTTCCTTAATCAGGGTTAAATCTCCAAAAGTAACATTGCATTTTGTGATGTTGAGAATTTGAAGCAATACTTTACATTGCTCTAAAGCAGTGAGAGAAGCAAAAACTTCTTTTCTGGATTCAAGTTTAGCGGCAATACCGTCAAACTTCACTTTTAAAGTGGTTGTATTCAATTTTTGAATAATGTATTCATATAACGATATATTCTTTTGTATTGTGATAGCATCCGTTGACAATTCTTTATTTAACGCCTGGCAATCGGCAACATATTTCAGAATATCTCTAACATACTTTTCGTTTTCATACCCAATCACCAATTGCATTGCCGGCTTACATATCATAGCAGCTCCACCGCTTGATTTGGAACTAATATGCATCCTGAAACCGTCAATACTGATAAGTGTATTATATTTAATACAAGGTATTTCAACCACCGCATCGCTTGTGTTCAGTTCTTTGTTCATAAAAGCAGCAGCATCGGCAAGGTATTCTTTTTCTTTATATAAATCAATCGGCACAAAGCGGCGCTGTTGTTTACCCTTGTTATCGGTAAAACGCACCAACGCAAAGTAGGTACTTACCGGTTTGTCATACCCGCCGTATTTGTTTGTATCATTTAAGGGTGTGGTTTGTTTTAACGGTACAAGTTGTCCGCTACCTTTCTTTAAAGGCAGTTGTTTATAAAAACCGCCTGTTTGTTTAGAGGCATAGCGCACAAAACGCACATTGTTTTTATGCATCATGCGGCGCACAGTGTTGATGGATTCACCGTTTTCTATCACCCAAGCGCCGGGCACATCTTTTTTAAAGATTTTGTTCATACTGTAATAGCCGTTTTGCAGACCGGCTGCAAAATCTTTTCGTGCGCTTAAGGTGTAGTAAACATTACCTACCACTATATTGAGGTAAGCATCTTTTGCATGGTGCAAATCATTCACTTCACGGCATTTCAGCATATCAAATTCTTTACGAAATTCCGATGCCAGAGCAGCCTTTACATAATAGACCTTTGTATCGGGGTAATATTTTTGCAACAATTCACTCACCGCTTTGGTGGATTGGCGCGTGCTGACAAGTTGGCGGTTGACAAAACTCATCAATTCATCATCACTCAAAGGCGTGGCTCTGGTTAAGCGATGGTATTTTTCTTTGGTGATAAGTTCCTTTTGAAGCAGTTCATGCCAAAAACCGCTCATTTTATTGCGGATTTCCTGCTTAATCGGGTATTCATTATCTTTCTTTTGGTTTGCGGTTTTAAAGACCAAAACTTTATTGTTAATCACACTGTCATCTTTAATTTTAGAGCGAGGATAGATATGATCAATATCATACAGGCTTTCGTGTGCCGACAGGCTTGCCAAATCAATTTTTTCACCGGAATACATACATTTGCCGAATTGCGTGTAGTACAAATATAGTGCATCGCGTTTTAACTCCTGCTCGCTCTTTTCATTGAGCGTTCGGAACAATTCGGTGCTTTGCATTTTGCAAGCCTTGTATAACTCAATCAGGTTTTGTTTGCGACTGATTGTTCTGCCGCTGCCGTCACTGCCCCTTGCCACTTCCACAAAAATCTTTTTGGGTGCGCCTTGTCGGATTTTGCTTAACTCGTTTACGATTTTCATCGCTTGATAAACAGGGCGTTTTACCATGGGGGATATGTATAAAGACTCCACTTCTTCTTTCAAACTTTGCACGGTAAAGCGTTTGTTATATTCCTCCAATGCCGGCAAAAAGCCGTATGTTTTATTGTAGAGAATTTGGTTGAGGTTGTCATTTGTGTACCACAGCGCGTCTATCACGGTTAACACTTCACCGGTATCTTTATTTGTGTTGCCGTAAAGTTCTGTAAGAAATTCTTTGGATAATCTGCCCCAATCTTTATACTTTAATTTGCTGATTGCAAGAATATCTTCTTCATTCAGTACATCGGCATAATTCTTTTTTAAGCGCTTTTTTAACAGTTTTCTGTCATCCCCGAAAATGGTGATGTCTTTTATAATATCCTCCTTTTGTTGTGTGGAAAGGGAATATTTCGATAAATCTTTATGGGATTTTAATGTGCTTTTAAAATCACCGTCAATACCGGTGATTTCAGCGGAAGCATCGCGGATGACGCCGGTGGCAATTAAATATTTTTTTAATTTGCTTTGCGTGACTTTACTGCCGTGAATAAAGAGGTTATTATAAATATCCTGTTTAACGGCAACAGTCGGTTTTTCGCCGTCAATCCTCAAATTGTTTAATTCATTGAGAACCATATATTTGCTGTATAACAGGGAGGACTTGGGCAAAACATCTTTATCTTTTAAATAGGTGCATTTACTCGTTAAGTTTTGAATGAAGTTTTCGGCACTCTTTTCAAGGTCAACCACCTGTTCAAAATTCCACGGGTATATTTTACCCTCTTTGCGTTCTAACCAATGACGGGAACTATGCTCGTTTAACGGCCCTATATAGTAGGGAATGCGGTAGGTGAAAATGGAAATAATTTTTTCTTTGTTTGTGATGCCGCTTTCATCTTTTTCATTTAAAAATGGCAGGTATGTTTGTGCATTGTTGAGTATGGCTTCTAACTGAGTTTGCTGCACCTGCATGGGGATAACGCCGTTATCTTTGGTAATGATTTTCGGCATAAAAGTGCGCGCTTTAATTTTTGCAAACATCTCGGCATACAATTCATCCGTATTCTCGGGTAATTCTTTTTCTAAAAATTTACAAAAATCTTCTTGCGATAAATTGTCGGGCTTGGCGCCGGATACATGGCGTGAGTAATGTGCATACCCGTTTTTTGTACAGTCATTAAAAATGAGTTGTTTCTTTTGCGGACAATAAGTTTTAACATATTGTTTTAAAAGCGTTAAATCTTGATGGTGCTCATTGTATGTATTTACGCGCGCAAAACATAAATATTTTTCACCATTCAAAATATCGGAAAGCAGCGCCCAATCATGCAAGGCTTTGAGTTTTTCAATCAATTCAAAGCGCTCTCCGAGTAGAGAGATAAGCGCATCTTCATTTTCTTCAAATCCGGATTTGAAAGAGAAAGAAGAAATCTCGGCATTTTTTAATTCTTCATCTTGAAACAGTACATTAAGTTTCACACTTGCACCGCAGATTGCTTTTAATATTTCTTCTTTCTGCTTTTGCTTCTTTGTGACAAAGCATAGGCGCATTAACTCTTCTTTTTTCTTTGTAATTCCTAAAGATTTGTTCTTTAGCACATTTTCAATGGCCTCTATGTCTTCACATTCAAAACAGGGGCTTTGCTCTTGCTCGTCTGTGTAATTTTCTTCTAAAAAATGATTGAAATTTGACCATAAGTCTTTTATACTGCCGTTTTCCACATTGCCGAGGGAGTCAAACAAAAAGTGGCCGCGGTTTTTCATGATTTTTAAAATCGCAAGGTAGACTAAACGCACATCCTTTTTCTCTTTACTTTCAATTAAATCTTTTTGCAGATGGTATACGGTAGGGTACTTTTTGAAGT
The DNA here is from genome assembly GCA_902794945.1 of Oscillospiraceae bacterium. GTDB lineage: Bacteria > Bacillota > Clostridia > Oscillospirales > Acutalibacteraceae > RUG714. The sequence goes on along the minus strand of CADBJA010000048.1, from coordinate 2,767 downwards.
AATCTTTATCTGTAAAATCTTTATCGGCAAAAAGAGAATACTTTGTATTTTGCGTTTTATCTTCCTGCCAAAAGGCACTCTCTTTGAGCCGCCTGAAAAAAGCAATATCAACTTTGGCGATTTCTTCATTAAAAATCATTTCCAAGTAAGTGACTCTATCTTTCGCCCTTTGCCGCCTTCTTCTTGCCGAACGAAATGTGCGGTAATCGGCAGCGGTTTTTGCTTCATCAAACAATTCAATACCCCACATGGCATTCCCTTTAAACTTACCGATTTCATATGCCGGGTCGGTAACTGCCCAACCGATAGAATCCGTACCGATGTCTAAACCGATATAATAATCTTTGCAATCCATATCTTTTTACCTCTCTTATACTTGACAAGTGTTTTAAATTGTGCTATTGTATATGTGATCTCATTACTACTGAGATTTACACTACAAGTTCAAATAAAAATTTATTCAACCCGTCGCGCAAGCGACCTCACAGTGTGTGAGAAGAACCAAGAGCCATCGGCTCTTTTTTCTTTTTTATTATATAACCTTTTATCGCAAAGGTAAAGTAAAATATGCTTTTAGGATAAGACCGGAACGGTTTTTCGGACTTTAGTTGTTAAAAAACGGGCTATTTGCCGAAAAAGACCGTTAAACTGATATTGCATAAATCGGGGCATCAGGGTAAAAACAAAGTTTTCACACCCTGCTGCCCGTTCTAATTTCACCAAAAAAATGTGAGGCTTATGCATATTTTTTGGGTGAAACAGATATTTTTATTTAAAACTATTTATAACGGTTGACTTTAGCAAGGTAAAGTGCTAAACTGTAACACAATAACCGAAATAAGAGGTACAGGTATGAATAAACTTCACTCACAGTCAGTTTCCCGTTTTTTTAAAGCCCTCGGCACATTAAAAACGGAAGAAGAATACTATGCATTTTTTGAAGATATTTGCACCGTGGTGGAACTGCGCGACATTGCACAGCGCCTTGATACGGCAATTATGCTTGAAAACGGCGCAAATTATCAGGAGATTGCAAACACCATCGGCATCAGTTCCGCCACCATCGGCAGAGTCAGCAAATGCTTAAATTACGGCAACGGCGGCTACCGTATGGTGATTGAGCGTTTGCGCGCAGAGGAGGAAAACGGTGAGAATTGACAGCGCTATTTTGGATGCCACGCAAAAAAACACACTCGAACTGGTGCGTTTATTTGCCTCTTACGGCTATTCACAATACAAAATGAGCAAATTTGAAGAGTATGACCTCTACAATAAAAACAAAGGCTTTTTGGTAAACGACAGCGTTATCACCTTCACCGATACAGACGGCAAACTTTTGGCACTCAAGCCGGATGTAACTCTTTCTATCGTTAAAAATGCCGACAGCGCCATGAGCGGCGTTGAAAAACTGTTTTATAATGAAAGTGTTTACCGTGTTTCCAAAAACACGGCTTCTTTTAAAGAGATTATGCAAGTGGGCATAGAGTGCTTTGGGGAAGTGGACGCTTACCACATCAGCGAAGTGCTGTTGCTTGCGGCAAAAAGTTTACAGGTGTTTCGCGAAAACTTTATTTTGGAAGTATCGCACATCGGCATCATCACCGCCTGCATTCGTCATATCACGGCGGAGGACAGCATCTTTAAGCGCATTTGGAAGTGCGTGAATGAAAAAAATATGCATTCCGTTTTTGAAATCTGCCGCCAAAACGGCATTGATGAAAGTTTGGCAAAACCGCTCGAAAGTCTTTTGGCGTTAAACGGCGCCGTGCCCGAAGTTTTACCGCAACTTGAAGCACTTGCAAAGGACTTTGCACTCGAAGAAGAGTTAAAAGCGCTTCAAAACGCACTGAGTGTGTTTGAAGGCACAGCGTTTGAAAACAAAGTGGTTCTTGATTTTTCCGCCGTCGGCAATATTCACTATTACAACGGCATCATTTTTAACGGCTTTGTGGAAGGTGTGCCCGAGAGTGTGCTCTCCGGCGGGCAGTATGATGCGCTGATGCGCAAAATGAAAAAAGAGGGCAGAGCCATCGGTTTTGCGGTATATTTGGATTTATTGGAGCGTTTGGATGAAGAAACGCAGGCTTTTGATGCGGATGTGATGCTGCTGTATGACGCTGCCGCTTCCGCAGCGGAAATCAGCACCGCCGTGAATGGCTTTCAAAACGAAAACAAAACGGTTTTTGCGGCAAGCAAACCCACCGGGAGAATCAAGGCGAAAGAGGTCTATCGCTTAGAGAAGGGCAGGTTGATGTTAGTTGAAAACAATGCTTAATGTGGCACTCCCCAAAGGCAGGCTCGGTAAAAAGATTTATACGATGTTTGAAAATGCCGGCTTTGAATGCCCCGAGGTGCTGACGAAAAGCCGCAAACTGATTTTTGAAAATGAGCAAAAAGGCATTCGCTACTTTTGGGTAAAGCCTTCCGATGTGGCGATATATGTGGAGCGCGGTGCAGCGGATATCGGTGTGGCGGGCAAAGATATTTTGCTTGAATATGAGCCGGATGTGTATGAACTGCTCGATATGAACGAAGGCAAATGCGCTATGTGTGTGGCGGCACCGAAGGATTTTCGCGATAATCCGAAACGCACACTGCGCGTGGCGACAAAGTTTTCCAACATTGCGGCAAACTACTATGCCTCTATCGGCAGGGATATTGATATTATCCATTTAAACGGTTCAATTGAAATTGCGCCGATGGTGGACTTGTGCGATGTGATTGTCGATATTGTAGAAACGGGAAAAACCCTGAAAGAAAATAACTT
>CADBJA010000047.1 GCA_902794945.1 Oscillospiraceae bacterium | reverse complement strand
TTCTTCTTTCTTCTTTGCAAGGCTTCGCCTTGCCTGTCATTCCGAGCGTAGTCGAGGAATCTTTAAAACCAAGTGCGAATGTGTCGCCCACAATTCAACATTCAACATTCAAAATTCAAAATTCAAAATGAATAAAAATGCAACACTCCGTGTTGCCACCAATAATTCCGTTTTAAAATAATAAGGAGATATAACCATGAAAAAAGAAGTCAGAAAGGCAGTTATTGCCGGTAACTGGAAAATGAACAAAACCCCCGCCGAGACCACTGCATTTATCGCAGAGTTAAAGCCGCTTGTAGCAGATGCTACTTGTGATGTTGTGATTTGCGTACCGTTTGTTGACCTTCAAAATGCATTGGAAGCCACCAAAGGTTCCAACATCAAAGTCGGCGCAGAGAACTGCCACTGGGCTACCAACGGCGCTTTCACCGGCGAAGTTGCAGCACCGATGCTCAAAGAGATGGGCGTTGAGTATGTTGTGATTGGTCACAGCGAGAGAAGAGCTTACTTTGGCGAGACCGATGAAACCGTGCAAATGAGAACCCGTGCCGCACTTGACAACGGCTTAAAGGTTATTCTTTGCGTAGGTGAAGTGTTAGAGCAAAGAGAGCAAGGCATCACCGAAGAAGTGGTCGGCTTGCAGACCAAAGTTGCCCTCGGCGGTGTTTCTAAAGAAGAATTAAAGAACATCATCATCGCTTACGAGCCGGTTTGGGCTATCGGTACCGGTAAAACCGCTACTCCCGACCAGGCAGAAGAAGTAAACCACTACATCAGAACCGTGATTGCAAAACTGTATGATGATGAAGCGGCAGAAGGCATCACCATTCAGTACGGCGGCTCTATGAACGCTAAGAATGCGGAAGAACTTGTCGGCAAAGTAGATGTTGACGGCGGCCTTATCGGCGGTGCTTCCCTCAAGAGCGCCGACTTTGCCACCATCGTGGCAGCGGCAAGCAAATAATTTTGATACATCAAATTATTTGCAGTGAAAAGTGATAAGCAATATGCATTCATTCTTCACTCCAATTAAAAATTTGTAGGGGAGGGTCTCCGTGCCCTCCCTTATATCAAAACATAATGGAGATTAACAAATGAAAAAACCTGTAGTTTTATGTATTATGGATGGTTTTGGCTACAACCCCGAAACCAAAGGCAATGCCATTTATGCCGCCAATACCCCCCGCCTCGATAAGCTGATGGCAGAATGCCCGCACACCCTCATCGGTGCATCGGGTATGGATGTCGGTTTACCGGACGGGCAAATGGGTAACAGCGAAGTCGGTCACACCAACATCGGTGCCGGCAGAGTGGTATACCAGGAATTAACGAGAATTACCAAATCCATTGCCGACGGTGACTTTTTTGAAAACGAAGCGCTCAAAAAGGCAATGACCAACTGTAAAGAAAACGGCACCGCCCTGCACTTAATGGGCTTGATGAGTGACGGCGGCGTGCACTCCCATAATTCTCACCTGTGGGGTCTGCTTGAAATGGCAAAAAAAGAAGGGTTAAGTGAAGTGTATGTTCACTGCTTCTTAGACGGTAGAGATGTACCGCCTGCCTCCGGCGCCGACTATGTCAAAGAGTGTATGGATAAGTGCGAAGAAATCGGCGTAGGTAAAGTTGCCACCGTGATGGGCAGATTTTACGCGATGGATAGAGATAACCGTTGGGAGCGTGTGCAAAAGGCATATAATGCCCTTGTTAAAGGCGAAGGCATCAAAGCCGATTGCCCCGTTTGCGCGATTAAAGAAAGTTATGAAAAGATTGATGAAGAGGGCAAGCACATTACCGATGAATTTGTCATCCCCACCGTGTGTGCCGAGGGTGCCAATATAAAGGCGAATGACTCCGTTATTTTCTTCAACTTCCGCCCCGATAGAGCCAGAGAGATTACAAGAACCCTTGTTGACCCGGATTTCACCGGGTTTGAAAGAGAGTTTTTCCCGCTCACCTACGTTTGCTTTACGCAGTATGATGCAACTATGCCCAATGTAGAGGTCGCCTTTAAACCGCAATCGTTAAAGAACACGATGGGTGAATATATTTCTTCCCTCGGGATGACACAGTTAAGAATTGCCGAGACCGAAAAATATGCCCATGTCACCTTCTTCTACAACGGCGGTGTGGAAAAACAGTATGAGGGTGAAGACAGAATTTTGGTACCTTCCCCGAAAGTGGCAACCTATGACTTACAGCCCGAAATGAGTGCGCCCGAAGTGACCGAAAAGGTATGCGAAGCAGTCAGAAGCGGTAAGTATGATATGGTCATCATCAACTTTGCAAACTGCGATATGGTCGGTCACACCGGCATTTTTGAAGCAGCGGTCAAAGCGGTAGAAACCGTAGATACTTCTGTGGGTAAACTTGCCGACGCCGTAGCCGATATGGGCGGCGTGCTCTTAATCACTGCCGACCACGGCAATGCCGATAAAATGGTGGCGGAGGATGGCTCCCCCTTCACCGCACACACCACCAATTTGGTGCCGTTTATTGTGTTCGGTGCGGGTGAATGTGAACTGCGCGAGGGCGGCAAACTGTGCGACCTTTCGCCCACCATGCTCAAATTAATGGGGCTTCCCCAACCGGAAGAGATGACAGGCGAATCTATTATTTTGTAATTATCAGTTTTATGTTCTTAATTATAATTACAAAATAATTGCGTGCTATTTCGAGCATAGACAAGAAATCTTAAATATTCATTGTTTAAACATCTAAAATTATTATTTCTTGACTTTGTGCTCATGCCGCACGGGCACCCAATTTCTGCAGCGATGCAGAAATTGGGGAAAGAAATCGCTTAGAACCCTTTCGATTGGGTTCTAAGAACTCCTAAACGACCAAGGGGTCTTAGTTGCAACTCTTAAGTCTAAAGCAAATGAAAGATAAAGACATATACTTACATTTCTAATACCCCTTTGGAAACCCCCGTAATCCTCGAAGTCCACGGTATTTTCAAACGCGTTGCTATTGAAAATATGACCCGTGACCTTCTTTGCATCATCTGTTTGCAAAGAAAGAAGTAATATAACGCTTGTGAAAGTCTGTTTTATATAATTTAGAATTTATGTTGATCACGGTTTTAGGTACTTTTATGCAGAAAAATTGTGTAAGCGATGTAAAACCTTGTTTTATGCAAAATTCTTTTAATAAAAAAAGAGGTGTCAGTTATGGCAAGATTACCTTATAACAACGGCGGCACGGCGGAGCGCAGAAAGAGAAACACCTTTCTCTCTGCCAACCCGGTTATGCGCCGCTTAGACCGTGTAGATGAACGCGCCGAAGGCGATGTAGCCACCTACCACGGTATTATATTAAAAACCGGTTTGTTTTTGCTGTTCACCCTCGCCGGTATGATATTGCACATAGTATTGATGGATACCTTCTCCATTGGCAATATGGTAACCACCAACTACCGCGGGTTTGAAATTCAAATGTATTCGGGTGAAGTGATCGCAATGCTCGTCACCCTCGTTTTAGGCATTGCATTCCAACTCATTGCCGCCTTTGTCAGGCGCGCTACCCCGGTGGTAGGCTCACTGTACTGTGTAACACAAGGGTACTTTCTCGGTTTCTTAATCTTTAAAGTATTAAAAGGGTATGAATATATCGGCCTGCTCGCTTTTGCCATTACATTGGTAATTGTGCTCACGATGTTGGTGCTGTATTCCAAAGGCGTGATTAAAGCGACAAAGAAATTGAGAACCGTGTTGTTGACATTGGTTGTCACTTCGGTAGTCATTTCTCTCTTGTCGGTCATTATGTACTTTATCCCCTTCACCAACTCTTTTATTGTTTCACTCAGGCAAAACTTTGCACTCTCTATCGGTTTTTCCGTATTCTTTATCATTATCGCTTCCCTGTTTTTAATTTGCGATTTTGATACCATAGACCATGTGGTGCAAAACCAACTGCCCAAACAATATGAGTGGCAGGCAGCCTTCGGTCTCGCCTTCACCATTATTTGGATTTACTTAAAGGTGTTGGAATTACTCATCACCATTTTGGGTAAGAAAAAAAGCTAAATAAAAACCCGCTCTGTGCCAACGCACAGGGCGGGTTTTTTAGAATTTACCGGGGTAAATTCTAATTTAGCGCACTAAGCGTGCACTAAATAATGAAGAATGAATGATGAATAATGAATAATTAAGGGCGACACATTCGCACTTGTTCCGCTTCGCTCTAATAAATAAGAGAGCAGATATTCCACTCTGAGTTATTGCTTTAAAAATGGCGTAGATACGCACTTTCTATGCCTCCCTTGTGCAAAGGGAGGTGGGTGCGAAGCACTCGGAGGGATTGTTCTATCAATCGGGTGCGGGTGTCCCGCCCTCAACTTTTATTTTTTATTTCTTATTTTTTATTTATTTAGTGCACGCTTAGTGCGCTAAATTCTAATTTAGCCACCGCAAGGGTGGCGTAAATTAGAATTTATTCTTCCGTCCCATATACTGTGGACTTTAACAACAGACTGATTTCGGATACATCAATCACACCATCCGCATTGAAATCCCAAAAAGCCTCCGCCGGAGCTTCACCGTACATACTCAACAGCAAACTGATATCGGCTATGTCAATCACACCGTCACCATTTACATCCAAGCGAATCCGATCACCCGTTACAAGAGTCTTGTGGTAATCACCGTCTGAAGACTTAATTACACAATAATAGAAATCACAATCTGCACCAAAATCATCAGGATTGAAGGTCTCACCATTCGCACCCTCTATCGCCTCACCTAATCGATTGTCGGCAATGTTTGTGCCGTACCACTGATACTCCAAGTTGAACCCCAAAACATCAACCGAAAGGCTGTCAGAGGCTCTCATAGACTCAGGCTCCGACTCCATCAACGGCAGCGGAATGAATTTAAGGTGAAACTTGTTTGCATACTCTTCAGCATAAGTATTTGGTGTGCCATAGATATCCACATCATATTTATAATAAAACTGCTGTGTGATATTTTGAGGGTCTTGTTTATATCCTTCTCCATCCTCCCTGCAGTTAATAAATTTCGAAGAAACAATTAACTTTCCTGTAGAGCCGACATCATGAGAAAGGAAATAGAAAGATTTAGGCATCATTTGTAATTCTTTCAGTTTTGGAACATATAATGAAGTGACGCCACTACCGATTAAGAATTTTTCATCAACAGAAATAAGATTTGGAAGATAAAGCGATTTTATTTGAAAACAAAAGTCTAACCCACTTACATCTATTTTTTCGACACTTTCAAAATTATAATTCGTTAGTTTACAACAGTAACTAAACGCCCATTTACGTATGTACTTTAATTCAGGACAATAAATATCATGTAACGAAAAACAATGACTAAACCCATTTTCGTCTATACTATTCAATTTCGGCGCATATATACTTTTAAGATAAGGTGAGTTTTGAAACTCAGCTGAAGTTACATTAGGTGCATTTACTGTTCGAATAATACTATCAACCAAACGAATTGAAGTTGCAGATTCTGCATTTATCTCAACAAGTTTTTCCCACCCATATTTTTTTCCGTTACCATTCAGTCCGACGAGTCCATCGCCCGTAATGACAATGATATCTTTTTTACGATCCCTTCCTGTTCCATATATTTGATGAATACTCTCTGGAATAGTTAAACTCGTAAAATACACATTGCTTGCCGTTAGTCCTACTGCTTCAACCGGTGTACCTTCATATGATGTAGGAAATATAATGTTTTTGCGATTGCCCGTGTAATCAATAATAACATTATGGTAAGTAGTACTGTATAAATAACTGTGAAAAACAACTTCTTTCTTAAAAGTAAATTCACTTTCAAGTGCATGGTATTCCATGCGGTATTCTCGTGCAGAGAAATAACTCGGTGCTTTTCCTTCTGAAAACGCTACTGCTCGAAAAGACTGGAGCTCATCTAAATGAATCGCACCATCGTATTTGATGGCATTCTCTTTAGTGGGATATGCCTCATCCTGCGTGTAATAGATTTCAGCCTCCGGCGAAGAGATCTCTAAATCAAACTCTTCATCTACATAGTGACCACTATCAACAGAGAACGAAGGTGTTTCAGTTCGTAAATAACCATCGGAAAATTGAAAAACCAAATCTACTTGCGGCATACCGTTGCCATAATAAAGAGCCGGTGAATCAGCATCGTGGAACATTTTCATCTCGTGTCCGTAAACGGTGGGATATTCCATACCTCGGTCTTCCTTGATAGCGTGAAAGCCATCGTGATAAGTTAAATGTTCATAAGGCACACAAACGGAAGATAATTTATTCTTCACATTATCTACTGAAGCATCCGGAAAAACAGACTTTACCAATGCAACCTCCGAAGCAATGTAGGGAGCGGCAAATGATGTGCCGCGGATTAATTCATTTGTATAGTCAACCGACAAATCTTCACCGGGTGCAACAAAATCAACCTCTTTGCCAAAGTTTGAAAAGTAAGAATGATTACCGGCTTTATCAATTGCGCCAACGGTAATAACACCTTCTATTGAAGATGGAACATAATGTTCCGTTCCCCTGCCTTCATTGCCGGCGGCTCCGACCACGATAACACCCTTTGAAAGAGCAAACTCAACAGCCTCTACAAAAACCTCGCTTGTTTCTTTATTAAACGGATACAATTCGCCTCCAAGGCTCAAATTGATGATATCCACTCCATCTTCAACCGCTTGTTCAATACCGGTTGCAATCCACAAATCAGTGCCCGAGCCTTTTTTATTTAACACTTTATAGCCAATAATTGTAACATCATCTGTGGTGTTATCCATTACAATTTCAGCCACCTCTGAACCATGACCGAAATCATCAAGCGCCGAATTATCCGTTCCGCTATCCGTGACATTTAAGCCCGAATCAACAATACGGGGATTGTCTTTAAAAATTTCATGTGCAAAATCTATTCCGGTATCAATGATTCCAACTTTAACGGATGAGGTTGGAATCTCCCGATTCGTGATAACTTCTTCCGCTCGCTTTGTGCCGAGCATTGCCGTTCCAAACGGAACTTCCTTTGCCTCAAGCAGTTGGTCTCTTTCCGCCCATTTCACAGTTACAAGGGAGGAATAATACTCCACCGCTTCAAGTGCTTCCTCTTCAGTATTATATTGATAAATATATTTTCCGTAAGTGCCTTTAATGCACAATGCATTGCCAAAGGTTTCCGGTTGCACAGTAGCCTTCACAATCACACGGCTACCGACAGATTCTTCAATCGTCTTTTCTTCCTCCGCTTCTTCGGCATTAAGTTCTTCCACAGATTCAACAAAGGAATCAACAGACACGGAATTTGCCGCAAAAACAATAAAACTGCAGCCCAATGAAGTCATTAGGATAACTGCAGCAAGAAATATAGATATTAATTTTTTCAAAACCATGCCCTCCTTCACTAGAATAACAAAGAAACTTATACATCTGTATAATTAAGCGAAAGAAAGGCGTAAAATGTGATAAAAGAGAGTGTGAGAAATTCACACTCTCTCTTTATTACTGTATTTAGATTATAAAAATGATTAAGCAAAAGAATCTTTCCTCTAAACTTGTTTAAAAATTATTTAGCATTTTTCCGAAATCTTTTATCATTTAAATCATTTTTCATCTGTATGTAGTGATATATCAATCATTTCTTGTCTTGTAATCGTTCCTGTTATATAGTATACATAACTGCCGTTATTCCACATCATCGTTCCCACACCATCTGAAATGCTATATAAATACTTATTTAACCCGATGGAAAACTCTTCTAATTTGGATCCTGCATCAATCGTTAAACCGGATTTAATAGAATTCTTAGTAATATCAAACCATTCACCATTTTTTTGATACGAATATGTTATGCCCATATCGGAAATATCCTCTTGTGTTCTCTTAAAGCCATCGGGAATATAGTTCAATGTAAGTGAATCAACATAATCATTTCCACTTTCCGAATCGGATATTTCAACATTAGCATACCCTTTAAAATGCTTTAATAAGAAATCTTTACCAACACTTGCTGCAACAGTAGCCACTGCTAAAGATAAAATAATCGCGGCAATGATAATGAAAACCGTTGCTTTTTTTGTAAACCGGTGATACTTATCGCCGCGCATTTTATCAAACAGCTTTATGCGAAACTTCTTGTACTTTTCGCTAAAGGCGTAAGCAGGTGCTTCCTCCAGCAGTGTTTGTAACCATTTTTCCAGATCTAACGCGGCAGCCTGTTCTAAATTGGAAATATGCGCCATCCCTTACACCTCACCTTGCACCCTGTGCGATTTTTAACAGTGTTTCGACAGAGATATTCCCTGTAATATCATACACATATTTTCCATTATTCCACATCATTGTATTTGCCTCATCGGAACGATTTACATAATACTTTTGGTAGTCCGATTGTATCACTTCCAAACCGGTATTTTCACTTATCAGAGTTTGAGAATCCAGTTTACTTTTATTTATGCTAAACCATTGCTTCCTGTTTTCATAAGTGTATGAAAAACCGAATTCACTTTTATCTTCCGCACTTTTTAGAAATCCCGGCGGAATGTAGTTTAGTGCAAAATCTGTAACAGCGTCTGCTTGTTTTGTATCAACAATTTCCGCCTGTGCAAACCCGCCAAAATGACGAATGATAAATTCTTTGCCCGCGGTTGAAGCAACCGTAATAACCGCTAAAGACAAAAGGATAGCGGCAATGATAATGAAAGCCGTTGCTTTTTTCGTAAAACGGTGGTACCTATCGCCGCGCATTTTATCGGTCAGTTTTGCAATAAATTTCAGGTATGGTGCACTAAAGGCATACGCAGGCAATTCTTGCGGCAAAGTATTTAGCCAAAGCTGTGTATCTAACGCGACAGCCTTCTCAATTTGCAGCATAAGTGTCTCCGCTATCGAGAAATTGTCTAATGTGCTGACGGGCATACTGCAAGCGCTTGCGCACTGCAGTATCTTTCATTTGAAACATTTCGCCGATTTCTTTGCTTGTGTAACCGAAATAATAGTAAAAGCGTATTAAATCGCGTTCAAACGGGTCAATTTTTTCAATTGCCTTTTGAATATCCATATAATCAATGCTCTCAAAAAACTTCTCGTCTGCTTCCTCATCTGCTACAACGGAATCTGCAGGGAAAGAAAGAACCTTTTTTTCTTTGCGCAGTTTATCAACCGCAAAACTGTCGGCAATCGTAGCAACATATGCCTTGGTACG
>CADBJA010000046.1 GCA_902794945.1 Oscillospiraceae bacterium | reverse complement strand
CCTTTACGGTGGCTAAATTAGAATTTAGTTGACAGTTAACAGTATACAGTTGACAGATTTTGGATGGGCTCCGCCCATACCCGTATAGAGAAAGATGTTGTCTTTACTAAATATAAAAACTATGAAAAACCGCAAAGAAAAAGTATTTTTGCGCAAGTCAGTTTTTCCGCTAAAAACTGTATACTGTCTTCTGTGAACTGTTGACTATTTATCTGCCCTTAGGCAGATAATTTAGAATTTAGTTCACTAAATTCTAATTTAAAGTATATGCTCCTGCTTCCCGCTGACCAAATCACGCCATACCGGAGAGAAGGAGCGCAGGTGTGCGACTACTTCTTTTACGGATTTTATGATATAATCTATATCTTCCTCCGTGTTTTCTTCACTCAGGGTAAGCCTGAGTGAGCCGTGTGCGACCTCATGCGGTCTACCGATTGCCATAAGCACATGGCTCGGGTCAAGGGAGCCGGAGGTACACGCACTGCCCGAGGAGGCACAAATGCCTTTATCATCCAACAAAAGCAGTAATGACTCTCCTTCGATACCCTCAAAACAGAAATTGACATTAGAGGGTAAGCGGTTCGTTGCGTCACCGTTGAGCGCGCAGTGCTCAATTCGTGAGAGCCCTGCAATCAGTTTATCACGCAGTGCCGCAACTTTTTTTGCATTTTCATCTATCCCCGCGCAAATCTCTTCAAGTGCTGTTGCCATACCGACAATAGCGGGTACATTCTCCGTGCCGGCACGCTTACTTTTTTCTTGCGCACCGCCGCAAATAAGCGCTTGCAATAAAATTCCCTTGCGGGCATACAAAAACCCTGTTCCCTTCGGTCCGTGGAATTTGTGTGCGGAAGAAGAAAGCATATCAATATGCATTGCTTTCACATCAATCGCCACATGCCCTACTGCCTGCACCGCATCGGTATGAAAGAGCACACCGTGCGCGGCGCATACCGCACCGATGGCGGCAATGGGTTGTACGGTACCGATTTCATTATTCGCAAACATCACGCTCACAAGGCAGGTATCTTCTCTGATAGCGGCTTTCACTTCATCCGCTGTTACAATGCCGTTTTCATGTACATCTAAAAGGGTGATTTCAAAGCCCTCTTTTTCTAATTTTTTTAACATATGCAACACGGCATGGTGCTCAAATGCAGTGGATATGATATGCATTTTGCCTTTGCGCTTGCCGATTGCCGCGGCGGTAAGCAGCGCTTGGTTATCTGCCTCACTGCCGCCGGAAGTAAAGGTAATTTCTTTATAATCGGCGCCGATACATCGCGCGATTTTGATGCGCGCTTCTTCGATAGCACTCTTTGCCTGTTGCCCTTCTCTGTAAAAGGAAGAAGGGTTGCCGTACTCTATTTGAAAATACGGTAACATTGCCTCTAATGCTTTAGGGGATAGTTTGGTTGTGGCTGCGTTATCCGCATAAATTCGCATGGTATTATTTCCTTTCTAAGTTGTTGATTTCATTATATCCCTATTTACCCACTATGTCAATAGGTTATTAAACAAACGCCCTATTTTTGGTAAGGTTTACTATTGATTTACCTATTTACCCTGTGGTATAATAGGCAAAAGTGACAAATCCTAATTTAGCGCACGAAGCGCGCTAAATAATGAGGAGTGAGGAATGAGAAAAGAGGAATAACCGGCGGGAACACCCGCACCCGTTCCGCTTCGCTCTAATTATTGAATAGATTATATCCGTTCTGCGCATATTTAAGCCATATTTAGATATAATCCAAACTATTAAAATCAAGTGCGAATGTGTCGCCCTTAATTCCTCATTCCTCTTTCCTAATTCCTAATTTGTTTAGCCGGCGTAGCACGCTAAACAAGAATTTATCAGAAAGAAGGATAAAAATGATTTCAACCAAAGGGCGCTATGCGCTGCGTGTGATGATAGACCTTGCCGAACATAATGAAGAGCGCTATGTACCGCTCAAAGAGATTGCTGAGCGGCAAGGGATTTCCAAAAAATACTTAGAAATTATTGTAAAAGACCTGGTAAAGGCAGGCTTGCTAAAAGGCACCAGCGGCAAAGGCGGCGGCTATCAACTCTGCCGCAAGCCCGAAGAATACAATGTAGGTGAAATACTCGAAGTAAGCGAAGGCACACTTGCCCTCGTTTCATGCCTTGCAGAGGGCAGCGCGCAGTGCGAGCGCGCCGCGCAGTGCCAAACCCTGCCGATGTGGGCAGAGTTAGACGGCATTATTCACGATTATTTTTATGGTAAAAAGTTGAGTGAGTTGGTAAAATAATACCTATTAAATAAAACGAAAAAAGGGGGGTAGGCTCTAATCATAGAAGCCTACCCCTTTACGCATATGTTTATGGATAAATAACAATATTTTTTTATCTTTAATAAGTGGTAATCGTTTTTATGTCACTCCACGGACCGACTACCAATTTGTTATTATTGTCGTAAAAGTATTCTCTGCTTCTGACATAATACTTTTTCGCCGAGCCCCAACCGGTAGCGGTTACTTTTTCATTGTAATTTCTGTAGGTAACACAAATATTATTACCTTTATTTGAGAACGCTTTGTTATCGCTCAACTGGGTTTGGTGCCATGCCACGCGGTTAAACTTAATAACAAAATTACCGAAATCGGTATTGACCAATTTCACTATTGGTTTAGAAGGTTTTGTGTACTCGGAGGTATAATGCACCCGTCCGCTCTCGTTGTAATACACCTTTCCGCCGACCTTTTTATATGTCCATATGCGCAGCCATACATCTGTATAACTTGCGTTGATGCGCGGCACTATCATAGAGGTAGCGGTGGTGTTTTTATACCGTACCCACTTGTTTTTTTGTATATTGTAGCGAAAAACACTATAGCCGCTCACACCTGCCACTTTATTCCATGAAACTTTAACGGATGTTTCGGAATACGGCTTTATGTTTGATTTTGTAACCGGTTTCGGGCGAATTTGAATAGATTTTTTTACCGTACCGGTGTAATTACCGCAAAACCGAATGACTACTGTATAAGACCCCACTTGTGTGTGCTTGCCGGAAACAGCAACGGTATATTCCGTACCCTTTTTAAAATAAGTCAATGCTTTTTCGGTATATTGCTCACCGCCAAATGTTTTGACAACCGTTTTGTAATAATACGGCACCGGTGTAATTGCTTTTCCGATATAGGTAAAGGTATTGTCAAGGTAGCAATTGGTCAATTTTTTCGGCACTATCTTAAAGGTCTTACTCATACTGCCTTCGTAATAATCGCCTTTAAAAGTGACTGTCACCCTTGCCGTTCCGGCATTGGTATTATTACTGTAAGCCACAGTATAATGATAGGAGTCAATCACTTTACCTGCACTGTCTTTTACGGTAACAGCGGGTTTACATTGCTTGCCGGAGTAAGTAAAGCTGTTTGTGGAAAGGATGATTTCTTTGGGTGAAAAAATTGGTTGCGTTTCCCCTTCTTTACCGCAAACTGAACAAGGTGTTTTTGCTATAATTCCTTCCATACTGGGAGTTGCTTTATGTTCAACATGTATGTTCAGTCGTAATATCTTTGGATAATGTCCTCAATCCTAAACACATCCAGCTTGTCTTGGTTCTTCTTGCTTGGATTGATACCAAATTCCCGTTTTTTGTAATTCCTAATGGTGAATAAAGTGCCTTTAGGTTGTATCCAAACCGTTGCCGGAAATAAAAAACAATAAGGTAAATGGTCATCAACAAATAACAAAAAGCACACCAAATGACTATTATCTAAAGCAATTTTGCTTTCAAGTATATAAGTATAGTTTCTGTTTCTCACAGATTTGACTTGTACTTCAAAGAATTCTCCGGCTTTGTTCTTGACCACAAAATCGACTCCATGGTCATCAACTTCAGAAGTATAAACCTCAAATCCATAGGAGGCAAATTCCATTTTTGCGTAATATTCTGCGTATTGCCCCAATTGTAAGTGTGAAAGATTACTCCATTTTAAATTTGGCATTTTGCCCTCCAAAATAAAAAATGCGCAGCCGTGAGGCTACGCAATAAAATACATAGCTCACTGCTGCTAAACATCATTCAACCCATCTATAAAACCATGCGTGAATATAGAGCCTGTATTTTTAACGAAATAAAAATACACGCACGAACAACCGCAGAACCTGCGGCAAGATGGGTAATATTAATTTGAATGATATTTAGCACTTTTATCATATCATAATTTATAAATAATATCAACGATTTTAATCAAAAAGAAAAACACCCAAGGCAGTGCGAAGCACTGCAATGAAATCTGCTTGCGGCAGATGAAAAAGCTACGCGATAAAATCTTTGCCAAAAGGCAAAAAAAATCCGCACAAAATGTGCGGATGAGATTCAAGCATACATTGTTCCTTGAATGAGTTGTCATTTTGAGTGTTGCTCAAAAATCATTATAATTCTAAATGATAAATTAATCAAAATGTAAATCTTAGTATTGCCTGTTTAAGATACTTCGACAAGCTCAGTATGACAAACAGGCGTGTCATTTCGAGTGTAACCAAGAAATCATTAAAACCGGTGCGATGTGGGCATCGCACCCTGACCGCAGCTTTTGCCAATATAAACTACCCCTCCACCGCAAGCGGTCCCCCTTGCTTGGAGCGCACGCCAGACCCTCTGTCACTGCGTGACGTCTCCCTAACAGGGAGCGCCTCACAAGGGCAGGCGCTCCCTTTTGGGAACTTCTCTTGAAGTAACAGGAGTTTAGCGTACATTCCAAGAAAAGTGCATTGTAACGCAAATATATAATGCAAGGCACTGCCCTGCCGCCTTTTTTCTTCTTTCGGGCGGATGGTATCCGCCCCTACTGCATTTGCGCAGCAAACAACTGCAAAAAAGGAAGAGGAGCCAACCGGTTTCCTCTTCCTTTTTTGTTATAAGTTATCCGCAATATCCAAAATCAATTTTTCGCTCTTTTCCCAACCGAGGCAGGCATCGGTAATGGATTGCCCGTAAACATCGCCGCCGATGGGTTGAGAACCGTCCACCAAATAACTCTCAATCATCAAACCTTTCACGATATTTTTTACATCTGCCGAGGTCTTCATGGAATTTAGCACTTCTAAGGCAATGCGCGGTTGTTGCGAGAAATCTTTGGCGGAGTTGGAGTGGTTACAATCCACGATGACCGCTTTGTTTTGCAGCCCGCGCTTTTCATATTCTTCATTGACAAGTTGCAGGTTTTCATAGTGGTAATTGGGCATCGGTTTACCGTAAGCATCCACATATCCCCTTAAAATGGCGTGTGCCAAAGGGTTGCCGGCACTCTCTACCTCCCACCCTCTGTAAATAAAGGTATGCGGGTGTTGAGCAGCGGTAATGGAGTTCATCATCACCCCGATGTCACCGCTTGTGGGGTTCTTAAAGCCGACCGGTACCGAAAGCCCGCTTGCCGTTAAGCGGTGCTGTTGGTTCTCGGTAGAACGTGCGCCGATAGCGGTATAAGAGAGTAAATCCGACAAATAGCGATGATTATCCGGATACAGCATTTCATCTGCCGTGCCGAAACCGCACTCAATGAGGGCACGCGAGTGCAAATGGCGAATTTCGACTATGCCCTTGTACATATCGGGTTTATGCGACGGGTCGGGTTGGTGGAGCATCCCCTTATACCCGTCACCGGTCGTGCGGGGTTTGTTGGTATAAATGCGGGGAATAATGATGATTTTATCTTTCACCTTCTCCTGCACTTCTTTTAAGCGGTAAATGTAGTCCATCACGGCATCTTCCCTGTCTGCCGAGCAGGGACCGATAACCAAAACAAACTTATCACTCTGCCCCGTAAACACTTCTCTGACACGCTTATCAAATGTTTCTTTATATTCCGTGACTTCAAACGGAATCGGATATTTTTCCTTTACCTCCATCGGTATCGGCAATTTGCGCTTGAAGTCCATGTTTCCCATACTCATAGTTGGTTCCCCCTTTTTATTTAGTGAAGAGATAAGAGAGAATAGAGAAAAGTTGTGGGCGGGGCACCCGCACCTGATTGATATACGGAATACGAGATTAATGGTAACAAGACTACGCCTTTCTTTTTAAAGTCTCTCCCTCCGGCGCACCAATCGTGCGCCACCTCCCTCCTCAGAGGGAGGCTATTAATTGGTAAATCATAGACCGTTAAACCTACTACGATTTGTTCGCTAACGCGAACTTAGACTAATGAATAGAGCGTAGCGGAACGGGTGCGGGTGTCCCGCCCTTCATTCTTCTCTCTTCTCTTTTCTCTCTTCTCTTCGAGGTCGTAAGACCTCGACAAATACATTTGCGCAGCAAATTTATTTGTCAAACAGTTTTCGTCTGGCTGTTGAGCGCTGCATCATAATGCGCATACCTTCAATGTCTTCAGTGGCAATCAATAATTCCAACCTCTCAAACTGCTCGCGAAACTCTTTCATTTGCTCAAGCAGTGCCACTTTATTTGCCACAAACAGTTCCGACCACATCACATCATTAATTTTGGCAATGCGGGTTAAATCTCTAAACGAATCACCGGTATATTTTTCGAGGTGTTCTTTTTCATTACAGGTCATCAGCGTAATCGCAATACAGTGCGTGAGCTGCGAGACAAAGCCGATAATATCATCGTGCTTATCAATATCCATCTCCACCACACGGTAAAAGCCCAACACCCAGCCCAAATCACGGCACATCTCTATCGCTTCGGGCGTATTCTTTTCGGTCGGTGTAACGAGGTAATTTGCACCGTTAAAGATTTTATCATCCGCATTCTCAATGCCGGAAACTTCTTTACCGCACATCGGGTGTGCAGGCACATACTCTACATCTTCACGCAACATCGCCTGCATATCACGCACAAAATCGCCTTTAATACCGGTCACATCGGTAATGAGTGTGCCGGGTTTAAAGTAAGATTGATAGGTTTCAATCCACTCTTTAAAAATGTGCGGGTACAAGCCGAAAATTACCACATCGGCATGCTCTACCATTTCTTTTTCTACCGCGGTAGAGCCTTTTGCAATATAGCCGTGTTGTAAAGCATAATCAATCGTTTCAGCGCTTTTTGAAATTGCCTCTACATGGTAATCTTTTCTTGAAAGCGCCATGGCATATGAGCCGCCAAGCAAGCCTAAACCGACTATTAAAATGTTTTTATCTCTGTTAAAATTCATACCGTTTCCACCTCAATTCCCAATGCTTTTAAGCGCTCAAAAAAGTCGGGTAAACTCTTTTTGACTGCCTCGGCGCCCTCAATTGTGCCGCCGGTGAGCGTTAAAAGCACACTTAAACTCATCACAATTCTGTGGTCATTATGCCCGTTTAAAGCACTTTTCGGTGCGTGGAAAGCGGTGGGGTACACCACAATCGAATTTTCATAAACCGCCACATCCGTGCCGAATTTTTTTAATTCTTCCGCCATACACGCGCCACGGTCGCTCTCTTTGATTTTTAAGCGCCGGGTATCATCAAACACCGCTCCGTTTTTGGCGGCTGCCACTGCCATGAGCACCGGTCCCAAATCCGGGCAATCGCCCAAATGAATGGTGGGGGTGCCGGTTAAGAGCATTTCCAAATACCGCTCATACGCTTTATCCCCCTGCAAAGAATCGGGGTCTAACCCGCCAATGGTAATAGCGGAGCCGAGGGCATTCAGCGCCGCAAAAAATGCCGCATTCGAGTAATCGCCCTCCACCGCCGTGTTGGTGCTGCGGTAGGTTTGCCCGCCTTTGACAAAAATGGTTTTTTCATCTAACCACTTTACCTGCACGCCGAATTTTTCAAGTGCGCTGATGGTGAGATTAATATACGGGCGGCTCTCAATCGGCGGTAAAATAGAGATCTTACTGTCCTCTTGTAACAGCGGCAGTGCAAAGAGCAGACCGCTGATAAACTGAGAAGAGATATTCCCCTTCACTTTATACTCGCCGGCTGTCAGTTTACCGTTTAAATACAGTGAATTTTCACTTTGGCGAAAGGTAATACCCTGCTCTGCACAAATCTTTTCATACACGCCGAGCGGGCGTTTAAAAAGTCCCTCCTCGCCTGTCATGACGGCTTCACCGGCATTCACCAAACACAGCGGCACAAAAAAGCGCTGTGTACTGCCGCTCTCGCGACAGTTTAAAGCCTTAGCGCCATCGGTACAAATCGGGTTGGCACCGGTGATATGCACATCGCTCCCCTGCCAACGGATTTTGGCACCGATTGCCTGTAAACAATCAATCGTGGCAAGCACATCTTCCGATTTATCTATCCCGCTGATAATGCTGGTACCTTCACACAGTCCCCCGCAAATCAAATACCGGTGCGCCATACTTTTTGAGGGCGGCGCTATCATGGTGCCGGAGGCTTTTCCTTTCTTAATCTTCAGTATCAAACAGATACTCCTTTCCAATCAACTCGGCTGCCTGTGCGGCAGTTCCCGTTACTTCTATGACTTTGTCGGCAGTAGAGCAGTAAATACCATACCGCTCTGTAAAGCGCTGCCGTAACGCTTCTATATTCAGTGCCAACGGTCTGTCGGCTGTCGGCACAATATCATCTATATCACGGTTTAAGAAAAAGATTTTTCCGTTATGCCCCAGTGAAAAAACATTTTCTTTTCTTAATACGGCACCGCCGCCGGTGGCAATGACGGCACCTTGTTTTGCCGCGAGGCTTGCAATCACTGCCGACTCCAAATCGCGAAAATGTTTTTCGCCGTAAACTTTGAAAATCTCGCTAATGGGCATACCTGCTTGTTGTTCTATAAGGTTATCGGTATCATAAAACGCACGCTCTAATGATTTTGCAAGTATGTTGCCGATCGTGCTTTTGCCGCTGCCCGGCATACCGGTGAGCACAATATTTTGCCGTTCTTTTTGAATCGACTCAAAAACCGCTTGTATGGTGCCTGCATCATAAGCAACACCGTGAAAATATTCACTCGCATACACCGCTTGTGCTACCAGCATATACAATCCGCCCTCGGCGGTAATCCCTTTTTGCTGTGCCTTTAGTACCAAATCGGTACAAAGCGGGTTATACACGACATCAAACACCGCTTTTAAGTGATGAAACTTATCTAAATCTACGGCAGCGCCCTCTAAATGCGGGTACATACCGACCGGTGTGGTGTTGATGATAACATCGGCATCACGGTATTTTTTGTAAGCGGTCGCATAGTCGATTGCGCCGCCTTTACCGCTGCGGCTGACACGCTGTACCTCTGCCGCGCCCATATCGAGCGCCACCTGCCTTGCCGTGAGCGAGGTACCGCCGCTGCCGAGAATGAGCACACGCAATCCCGCTACATCGGTCCTATTTTTCTCAAT
>CADBJA010000045.1 GCA_902794945.1 Oscillospiraceae bacterium | reverse complement strand
TGTTTTATCAATCGGGTGCGGGTGTCCCGCCCACCACTCTTCTCTCTTCTCTTTTCTCTCTTCTCTTTTAGCGGGCATAGCCCGCTAAACAAGAATTTATCAAAATAAAAAACTCGGCAAAGCCGAGTTTTTATTTTAGCAATGAACTGATAAAATTTTTATAAACCAACGCCGGATTTTCCAAAAATTTTTCTTTTACCAAATTTGCCTGAAATTCATCTGCCACCAGCAGTTTAAAGGTGAAAACCTCTTGCACATCATCTAACAAAAAGCACTTCACAAAAATACCGTCTTTCGTTTTTTCAATTTCGGCTTTATTGGCTTTTTTGCGTTTAGAAAGGGTGGTGATTTTTAACCCCTCGCGCACCACTTTTTCGCGTGCCGTGAAGGGGAGCGTGGTTTCAAGTTGTTCGGCGGCTGTTTTGCCGCTATCCGTCAAAGTAATATATCCGTCACTGTCCTCGGTTACATTGCCGTTTTCCACAAGTTGCATCACGGCGGCTCTGATATCAAAATATTCCGCAATCTCATTTTCAAAAATCATATCTATCATCTGTTCTTTATCCATCGCTTCGCCAACGGAATTGAGCAAATAACAAATAAGAATTTTAATATCCGTTAAATTTGTGAGCATCCCCGGTACAAACGGGTCGGGATTGTTTGTATTTTTCATAAAAACACCATCTTTTATTATTTTTCAAAAAGCATTATACACTATTTTTTTACTTTTGCCAATAATTCATTGACTTTTTTATATAAAATTAATATAATAGATAAGTAAATATTGGCTGTGATAAGGATTATCATTACCAGTTTTGTGCAGAGAGGGAACGGTCGGTGCAAGTTCCCCAAAGCGGTAATCATTGCTCCCTTTGAGCCACTTGCCGAAAGGTGAGCGCTCCCCGCGTTATCGGGTGAAACAGAGATACAGACTGTTGAGAGGTGCTGCGGCACAATTCGGGTGGTATCGCGAGGTTGTTTAACTCCGTCCTGAAGTGGTTTTCTTTTAAAAGAAAATACTTTACGGCAGGGGTTTATTTTTTTGTAATTTTATAGTTGAGGTGATAAATTAATGGAATGGATGGGTTTAAATGAAATTCGTGAAAAGTACCTTGCTTTCTTTGAAAGTAAGGGGCATTTGCGTTTGCCTTCATTTTCGCTGATGCCGAATGGTGATAACAGTTTACTGTTAATCAACTCCGGTATGGCACCTATGAAAAAGTATTTTACGGGTGAAGTAACACCGCCGAGAAAGCGTGTGACCACTTGCCAAAAGTGTATCCGCACGCCGGATATTGAGAGAGTGGGTAAAACTGCTCGCCACGGCACGTTTTTTGAAATGCTCGGCAACTTCTCTTTCGGTGATTACTTTAAGCCGGATGCCACTAAATGGGCATGGGAGTTTTGCACCGAAGTGATGCAAATGCCGGTCGATAAACTGTGGGTGACCATTTATTTGGATGATGATGAAGCGTTTAAGATTTGGACGGAGCAGGTGGGCGTACCTGCCGAAAGAATCGTGCGCCTTGGCAAAGAAGATAATTTCTGGGAGCACGGCACCGGTCCTTGCGGTCCCTGTTCTGAGATTTACTTTGACCGCGGCGAAAAGTACGGCTGCGGCAAAGAAACCTGCGGTGTCGGCTGTGATTGTGACAGATATACCGAATTTTGGAATTTGGTGTTTACTCAGTTTGATTCTGACGGTAACGGCAATTATGCACCTTTGGAGCACCCGAATATTGATACCGGTATGGGCTTAGAGCGCCTTGCTTGCATTATGCAGGGGGTAGACAATCTTTTTGAAGTAGATACCGTGCAAAATATTATGAAAAAAATCAGTGAAATCTCCGGCGTGAAGTATCACGAGAACGAAAAAACGGATGTTTCGCTGCGTGTGATTACCGACCATATCCGTTCCGCTACCTTTATGATTGGTGACGGGGTGATGCCGTCTAACGAGGGCAGAGGCTATGTGTTGCGCAGGCTCATCAGGCGCGCTTGCCGCCACGGCAGACTCTTAAATGTGACCGACCCCTTCCTCTATGAAGTGGTCGATACCGTGATTGCCGAAAACCACAAGGCATACCCCGAACTTGCCGATAAAGAAGAGATTATTAAAAAGATTATCCTTTCCGAAGAAGAGTCTTTCGGCAAAACCATTGATGCCGGTTTAACCCGTTTAAACGAAGCCATTAAAAACTTAAAGGGCAATGTATTAAGCGGTAAAGATGCCTTTAAATTAAATGATACTTACGGTTTCCCGCTCGATTTAACCAAAGATATTTTAGAAGAACACGGCATCACGGTGGATGAGGATGAATTTAACTCATTACTCGAAAACCAAAAGCGTACGGCACGCGCCGCGCGTAAAGATGCCGGTGCCGATGCGTGGAAAGGCTCTAATATTAAGTTAGATGTAGAGCCGACCGAATTTTTGGGTTACACGCAGTTTAACTGTGAAGCGAAGGTGTTGGCGCTCATTAATGACAACGGCGAACTTGTTGATGCCCTCGGTGCGGGGGATGAAGGCGTTGTGATTACCGATAAAACCACGATGTATGCGCTCTCCGGCGGTCAAGTCGGTGATGCCGGTGCAATCAAATCAAAATCCGGTGTCTTTTATGTGGGTGATACCACGAAAGATGATAATAAAATCTATTATCAGGCAGGTTCCGTGCACGAGGGTATCATCAGCGTGGGCGATACCGTGGGCATTGAAGTTAACGAAACCCGCAGAAGAAATATTATGCGTAACCACACGGCGGCGCACTTGTTGCAAGCGGCGCTGCGTGAAGTGCTTGGCACCCATGTGGAGCAGGCAGGTCAATTGGTCAATGAAAAAGAAGTGCGCTTTGACTTCACCCATTTTGAAGCAATGAGTGAGGATGAAATCACCAAAACCGAAATGCTTGTTAATCAGTTCATTATGTCGGCAACCGAAGTCACCATGCAGGAAATGCCGATAGAAGAAGCCAAAAAAATGGGTGCGATGATGCTTTTCGGTGAAAAATACGGTGACATTGTCAGAGTGGTGAAAGCCGGTGATTTTTCAACCGAATTTTGCGGCGGTACTCATGTTGCCAACAGCGGTGAACTCGGTCTGTTTAAAATTTTGAGTGAATCGAGTGTGGCTTCCGGCGTGAGAAGAATTACGGCGGTGACCGGTGCAAACCTCTTTATGATGCTCAAAGGGCTTGAATATACCACCAAAAAAGTGGCATCGCTTCTCAAAGCAAGTGATGATGAAGTGATTACGAAAATTGAAACCATTATCGGCGAAAACAGAGCAGACCAAAAGAAAATCAGCGAGTTAACGGCTGAAATCACCCGTTTAAAGAGTGCCGATATGTTTAAAGAACCCATAAAAATCGGTGAAATTGATTTATATGTGGCATCTTTAAGCGATGTTACACCCGATGCACTGCGCTCTATGGGTGATGACTTAAAAGCCAAGGGCGACAATGTGGTTGCCGTGCTTTCCACTGTCAATGGTGATAAAGCAAACTTTGCTACCGTGTGCGGTAAAGCGGCGATTGCAAAAGGCATTAAAGCCGGTATGCTTGTCAAAGAGATTGCAACCCTCGCCGGTGGCGGTGGCGGTGGCAGACCGGATTCCGCTATGGCGGGTGCCAAAAATGTTTCTGCCGTGCCGACTGCAATGGGCAAGGTGGAAGAAATCATTAAAAAGATGTTAGGAGAATGAAAATGAGCGATTGTATTTTTTGTAAAATTGCAAACGGCGAAATCCCAACCAATAAAGTGTATGAAGACGATACCGTTATTGCCTTTCACGATATGGACCCGCAGGCACCTACACACATTTTGGTTATCCCGAAAGCACACATCGCTTCGGCTTCCGAAATAAATGCTTCTAACAGTGCGGTAGTTGCACATATTTTTGAGGTATTGGCGAAAATTGCAAAAGAAAACGGCTTTGAAAATGATTTTAGAGTGGTTAACAACTGCGGCGCAAGAGCAGGGCAAACCGTACACCACCTGCATTTTCATTTAATGAGCGGCAGAGAATTTACATGGCCTGCCGGTTAAGAATTAGAATAGGAGCGTATTATGGATTTTTATACGATGAAAATCGCAGGTCTTGAAAGACACCTGCCGATTTGTGAAGTAAATGAGCATTTAGACATTGCCGGTTTTGTCATTTTCGGTGATGCCGAATTAACTGTGGCTTGTGCGAAGGAATTGATTGAAAAGTGCCCCGAATTTGATTTTATTGTGGCACCCGAAGCAAAGTCAATTCCGCTTGCACACGAAATGAGCCGCCAATCCGGCAAAAAGTATTTTGTATTGCGTAAGGGTGCAAAACTCTATATGAAAGACCCGATGAGTGTGCATGTGCGCTCACTGACGACCGATAAAGTGCAAACGCTTTATATTGACTCTTTAGAGGGTGAGCAGTTAAGGGGCAAAAGAGTGCTTATTTTAGATGATGTTATTTCTACCGGTGAATCACTCAAAGCGAGTGAAGAACTTGTGAAAATGTTTGATGGTAGAATTGTGGGTGAAGCCGCTATTTTAGCCGAGGGTGATGCCGCCGACAGAAAAGATATCATTTTCCTTGAAAGATTGCCGTTATTCTTTAAATAATCGTTTTATGAAAGAAAACAGGCATATATAAATTCACTGTTATTGGGGGTGCAAATATGGGTAGACCTTTTACCGTTATCGGGTTGAGCATGTTTGCATCTCTGTTTTTTATCGGTATATTCGGCATTACAAGCGGGTTTGCCTTGTTGGCGCTATGTGCGGTGACACTGGTTATGATGCTTTGCATCAAAAAGTTACGGCGTATGCGTGTCATCGTCACGGCACTGGCGGCTGTGGTGTTTGCTTCGCTTCTCTATATCGGTGCTTTCTATCTTTACTATCAACCCGCAACAGCCTATTTTGGTAAAGATGTCAACATCAGCGGCACGCTCAGTGATTATCCTGATTATAAGTACGATAAATACTATACCGAAATAAAGGTGCAAACGGTAAACGGCAAGTCGGTAAAACCGTTTCTTGTACGCATTTCTTTTTCGGAGGATGTGGAGGCAGAGCCCTGTGACACCTTACGGCTAAAAACCACATTGTATGAAGCCGGTTCCAATTCTAAATTCACAAAACTTAACAATATGTCAAAGGGCATTTATGCCACGGCTTTTTCTACGGCTGAACCGAAGGTAATCAAAAACCAAAGCGCATTCAAGGGCTTTTCTTATTACCTTGCCGTGTACCGCAAAGCGATTGTAAATTCTTTAATGTGCTTACTGCCCAAAAACAGTGCCGCGCTGGCGGCTGCCGTTTTAATCGGTGAAAAATCATATATTCCTGCCGATGCACTTGAAAATATCAACACGGTAGGCATCAGTCACATTATTTGTGTGTCGGGTTTACATTTATCGGTGTTGGGCTTTGCGCTTATGAAACTATTTGACAAACTTCACACCGCGCGCAAAGTGAAATACATCTTTTGCGCTGTATTCATCTTTGCTTTTATGGCGCTATGCGGGTTTACGAGCAGTGTTGTAAGAGCGGGCATTATGTTTTTAATCTTCATAATTGCCGAACTGATATTAGCGGAGCCCGATTCACTCAATTCACTCGGCATTGCTACGGTTTTGATACTTTTAAATCCGTTTGCGGCAGGCAATATCGGCTTTATTTTCTCCTTTACCGCCACATTTTCCATTATCACGGCGGGCAGTAAAGCGTGTGCCGCTCTCAAAGAAAAATGGAGTGTAAACAGCCGTAAGCGATTTGTGCGTTTTGCGTTTTCATTGCTTGAAATTATCATTATTTCCATATGTGTAAACGCTTTTTGTATGCCTTTTAGTATTTTGATTTTCAAAAAAATCAGTTTCATTTCCATTATCGCAAATGTGTTTATTTTACCGTTAGCCTCGGCGTTGTTAATATCTTGCGGCTTAACGGCGGTTCTCGGTATGTTGCCGCTTGGCATTTTCGGCGTTGCGGTGTATCCGCTCGCGTTTGTCGGTGCTTCATTATGTTCGTACATACTGCATCTTACCAAAGTGCTCAGCGCCGTGCCGTTCTCAAATCTTTACACCGGTACATTGCCGTTTTTTATCTTAGGCGCGGTATCGCTGCTTGTGATAGCGGGTTGTGTGCTATTGATGAAGAATACAAAGCGTCTCATAAGCGTGTGCGCGGTATCGGCAGTGTTGTTCTTTATAACAAGTGTATTTTTGAGTTTTCAGCAAAATCAAAATACTCTGACTGTGCGCATCCATTCCCTTAAAAATTCAGTTTGTATTACCGCTGCGTTGGGAAATGACTTTGTATTGGTGGATGCCGGCAATCATGCTTACACCTGCCAAAAGGTGAAAGAGAGTTTGTTTCACTCATCATCAAATAATATTGACTATTTTCTCATTTCTTCTTCCGCCCGCAACAAGAGCGGCAGAAGTGAAACGATATTAAGGTCGTTTGAAGTGGAAAATGTGGTTTTACCGCCCGGTATCGATACCGATTTATATCAACAAAGCGCACAACCGGCAACCGTTACGGCAAAGCAGTATACCTCTTTTACCACCAAAAACGGTATGCGTATTTTCTATTATAATGTTAAGTTTTGTGCCGTTTACCTCTATTATAACGGTACCGGTGTGCTGTATGTGAACACACCCGAGGCGGAACTTTCCGTTTTGCCGGAGCATATGCGCACATTTGATTATTTAATTTGCGGCGGAAAAATCAATAAATCCTTTTCAAATGTATCCGCAAATGCTATAATTGAAATAAGCGGTGAAGCGAGTAGCCGAAAAGATACCGGCACACAAAATGTGTATGCAACCGATTCATTAAATGATATTATTATTAATATCTCCAAACAATCATCAACCATAGGGAGGGAAAGCGCATGGCAGCAATAGGTGAAGATTTATTAAAACTGCATATCAAAGAGGGTAAATTTTCACCGGCATATCTCTTTTATGGTGATGAAGATTTTATGAAGCAGTTTTATTTGCAGAAAATCATTGCCAAAGCCGTGGGTGATAATTTACCGGAGTTTAATTTACATCGGGTAGACGGAACCAAAGCGAGTATAGATGAATTAATCGAACTTTCCATGACTGTGCCGATGATGAATGATTATGTACTCATCGTGGTTAGTGACTTTGATTTTGGCAACGCCGCAAAAGAAAAGGTTGAAGAGTTATTTGCTTCTCTCGGCGAAGGCATCATTATGCTCTTTTATTGCCAAACCATAAAACCGAACCAAAAGAAGGGCGCATGGAAAAGCGCCATGAAACTCTTTAAAGAAAAAGGCGACAGTGTAGAGTTTAAGAAAAAAGATGCCAGAGAACTCGCCAAAATTGCGATTGCCGCCGCCAAAAAAAGAGGTTGCTATTTACCGCAGTACCTTGCCGCAAACTTTGTGCAGCGGGTGGGTACCGATTTAAACTTAATTAAAAATGAAATTGAAAAAATCTGCGCTATGAAAGGTGAAGGGGAGATTACGGCGGAGGATATTGAGTGCATTACCGTGCGCACATTAGATGCCTCTGCGTTTGATTTAACCAAGTCTATTATAGACGGTAACCCCACCAAAGCCTTTGATATTTTAAATGATTTGCTTGACCAGCGCCAGGAGCCGGTGATGATACTCGGTGCCATCAACTCTTCTTATATTGATATGTACCGTGTGAAATTAGCCGTAAAAAAAGGGTTAGACCCTTCTGCCGTTTCTAATTTTTATTCATACAGGGCAGATTGGGTGTTAAAACGCGCGTATTATAATATAAAGTATCTTTCCACTTCACAGTTAAGAAGAAGTATCAATGTGTTATGTGAGGCAGATACCAAAGTGAAATCCGTGCAGGCAGAGCCCTCTGTGGTGTTAGATGAAACCATTATCAAACTGCTTTTAATCGCGGCAAGGAGCAAACAATGATGCACACCGACCGCCTTGTAATCGTAGAAGGCAAGTATGATAAAATTAAATTAGAAAGCGTGTTAGATGCCATTATTATCACGACCGATGGTTTTGGCATTTTTAAAGATAAAGAGAAAACCGATTTTATTAAAAAACAGGCTTTACAAAACGGCATTTTAATTTTGACCGATTCCGATGCCGCAGGGTTTAAAATTCGCAATTACATTGCATCTATCGTGCCGGCAGATACCATTTTAAATGCGTATATTCCCGATATCATTGGTAAAGAAAAACGCAAAGCCGTGTTTTCCAAAGAGGGCAAAATCGGCGTAGAAGGTATGCACACCGCCGTTTTAACGCACTCTTTAAAGCAGGCGGGTATCGAAGAAAATGCGGTAGTACAAAATCATACTAATGCGTATAATTTATATCAATTAGGTGTTTACGGCACGCCGCATTCCAAGAAGAAGCGGTTGGCGCTTATACGAGCGTTGGGCTTACCGGAGCGCATTTCAAAAAACAATTTATTAAAATATATTAATAGGAATTTCTCATATGAGCAGTTCTTGAAAATGATGGAGGATATCAATGTTTAATCAATTAGAAAAACCGCAAAGCGGTGACATCGTTGTCAAAATGAGAACCAACTACGGTGATTTATTATTCCGTATGTTTCCCGACAGAGCGCCCCAAGCGTGTGAAAACTTTTTAACCCACGCCAAAAACGGCTATTATGACGGTTTAATCTTTCACAGAGTAATCAATGATTTTATGATTCAAGGCGGTGACCCCACCGGTACCGGTATGGGCGGTGAAAGTATTTGGGGCAAAGCGTTTGAAGATGAGTTTGATGTAGATTTGCACAATTTCAGAGGTGCGCTTTCCATGGCAAATTCCGGTCCGCACACCAACGGTTCACAGTTTTTTGTGGTGCAGGCAGATAAAGTACCGGCAATGATGCTCTCTCAAATGGAAGGCTTAACCGATAAAGGTTTCCCTTATCAGGCGCAGGAAAATTATAAAAAAGTCGGCGGCACGCCGTGGCTTGATTTTAAACATACCGTTTTCGGTCAGTTGTATGATGGTTTTGATGTGCTCGATGCCATTGCCGCCGTAAAGGTGGATATGGGTGATAAACCGCTGAACGATGTGGTGATTGACGGGATTGATATTGCACAGGCTTAATTAAAAAAATGATATCGTAATTCGACAATTAATTTTATATCGGCATAGTATGATTTATTTATGATCATCTATGCCGACATTTTATTTTTATTAAATTCACTCATTACATATATCGCACTGCTGCTCACGGCACTGATTATGCGCTCACCGTTAAAACGCGTACGGTTTTTAATCGCCTCTGTTCTCGGCGGTGCGTATGCCCTCAGCATTTTAGCCGATATTCCGCCTTTTGTGAATGTGGTTTTAAAA
>CADBJA010000044.1 GCA_902794945.1 Oscillospiraceae bacterium | reverse complement strand
ACAGCGGTATTGAACTGCAATCACTGCGTGTTGACGGCGGCGCTTCCGTTTCCGACATCATGATGCAAATTCAGGCAAACTTTATCGGTTGCGAAGTCAACAGACCGAAGAATGTAGAGACCACCGCTCTCGGTGCGGCATATATGGCAGGTCTTGCCGTCGGTTTCTGGAAAGATACCGATGAAATTGAAAGCAACCGTGAAGTTGATAAAGTCTTTAACCGCTTAATGCCGGTAGAAGATAGAGATAAACTCTACCACGGTTGGAAGAGAGCCGTTGAGCGCTCGTTCAAGTGGATAGAAGCAGAAGAGTAAAACTCATCTGCAGTGTTCAGTGTTCAGTTCGCAGTGTTCGGAATTTAAGCCGCAAAGCGGCAACTAAAAACTAAATACTGAAAACTAAACACTATAAATTTTGAAAAAATTTATTTATAGGAGATGTAAAAATGGCAAACAAAAATTGTGTAGATTTCGATTATGTTGAATCGTTTATGACTGACGTGTTCGAAAAATACGGAATCCCGAGAGATGATGCTGCTATCATCGCAAACGTTCTTGTTGAATCCGACAAGAGAGGTATTAATTCTCACGGTGTAAATCGCTTTAAGCCGATTTATCTTGACAGAATTAAGGCAGGAGTCGTAAACCCCGTAACCGAAATTGAAATTGTAAAAGAAACCGAAACCACCGCTGTTATCGACGGTCATGACGGCATGGGTCACGTGATTTCTCACAAGGCTATGAGCATGGCTATCGAAAAGGCGAAAAAATACGGCATGGGTATGGTTGCAGTGCGCAACTCTTCTCACTACGGTATCGCCGGTTACTATGCGTCCATGGCTTGTAAAGAAGGCTGTATCGGTATCACCGGTACCAACGCGCGTCCCTCCGTTGCTCCGACTTTCGGTGTAGAAGGCATGTTCGGTACCAACCCGCTTACCATCGGTATCCCGACGGATGAAGAATTTGATTTCATCATCGACTGCGCAACTTCCATTACACAAAACGGTAAAATCGAGTACTATTCCAGAATTGGTGAAGATGTGCACCCCGGCACCATCATCAATGAAGACGGTACTCCTTGCGAAGGCAACGCTACCGACGCTCTCGCTAAGATTCGTAAGGGCACTGCTGCTCTCACTCCTCTCGGCGGTATCGGCGAAGACCTCGGCGGTTACAAAGGCTATGGCTACGCTATGGTAGTAGAACTCCTTTCCGCTGTTCTTCAAAACGGTATGTACCTCAAAGACCTTGACGGTAAAGACGAAGAAGGCAACCTCAGACCGTATCACCTCGGCCACTTCTTCATCGCTATTGACACCAACCACTTCGTAGGCGAAGAACTCACCAGAAAGATTGCCGGCGACATCCTTCGCGAAGTGCGTGCTTCCAAGAAAGCACCCGGTCAGGAAAGAATTTACACTGCAAACGAGAAAGAATACAATGTATATCTTGAAAGAAAAGCCAACGGCGGTGTTCCGATTAATGAAAGTGTACAAAAAGAATTTATCGCTATTCGCGACGAGTTCGGTCTTGACTACCACTTCCCCTTTGAAGACTAATTTTGCAAATTAGTCTTCAATGAATGATGAATAGTGAAAAATGAATAATTAAGGTGGCAAAACTGCGTTTTGCATTGTAAATGTGTCGCTTACGACACCACCTTCCATTCCTCATTCATCATTCCAAATTGTAATTGTAGGGGCGGGTTTCCACGCCCGCCCACAAAAAGTGAAGAGTGAAGAATGAACAGTTAAAATGTGTCGCTTGCGACACCACCTTTAACTCCTCATTCCTCATTCCGAATTTCTAATTAATAATAAGGAGGTATCTATACCAATGGATTACGCAAAAGAATCATTAAAACTCCATGAAGAATGGAAAGGTAAAATCGAAGTTATCGCTCGCGCAAAGGTTGACTCTAAAGAGGCTCTTTCTCTCGCTTACACCCCCGGTGTTGCACAACCCTGCCTTGAGATTCAAAAAGATATTGATAAGTCTTACGACCTTACCCGCCGTTGGAACACCGTTGCTGTTGTGACTGACGGTACGGCTGTTCTCGGTCTCGGTGACATCGGTCCCGAAGCCGGTATGCCCGTTATGGAAGGTAAATGCGTGCTCTTTAAAGAGTTCGGCGATGTGGATGCTATTCCGCTTTGCGTGCGCTCTAAAGATGTTGACGAAATCGTAAGAACCGTTGAGCTTCTTGCAGGCTCTTTCGGCGGTGTAAACCTTGAAGATATTGCAGCTCCCCGTTGCTTTGAAATCGAAAGACAACTCAAAGAGAAATGCGATATTCCGATTTTCCACGATGACCAACACGGTACCGCTGTTATCTGCGCTGCCGCTATCATCAACGCTATGAGATTGACCGGCAAGAAGTTAGAAGACTGCACAGCCGTTATGAGCGGCGCAGGCGCTGCAGGCGTTGCAATTTGCAAACTTCTTATCAGCCTTGGCCTTAAGGGCGAAAATGTTATTATGTGCGACAGAAAAGGTATGATTTGCGAAGGTGACCCGAGACTTGAGGGCAATGCTTCCAAGATTGAAGTTTCCAAATTCACCAACAGAGCAAAAAGACAAGGTTCTCTTGCCGATGCAATGAAGGGTGCCGACATCTTTATCGGTGTTTCCGGCCCCGGCATTGTTAGCCAGGCTATGGTGCGCTCTATGAACAGAGACCCGATTGTGCTCCCGATGAGTAACCCGACTCCCGAAATTATGCCTGACCTTGCAAAAGAAGCAGGTGCTGCTATTGTTGGTACCGGTCGTTCCGACTTCCCGAACCAAATCAATAACGTGCTTTGCTTCCCCGGTTTGTTCAGAGGTGCTTTGGATGCTCGCGCAAGCGACATCACGGAAGGCATGAAGATTGCAGCTGCTTATGCACTCGCTGACTTCATCCCCGCTGACCAGCTCACCGCTGACCACATCATTCCCTACGCTTTTGATGAAGGCGTGAAGGAAGCTGTTTCCAAGGCAGTATATGAAGCTGCATTTAAAGACGGCGTTGCAAGAATCGCATACGATGAAAACTACGGCAAATAATTTTTGCTTACAAAAATTCCCCGTTTCTCGACCGAGAAACGGGGTTATTTTTTGCTTACAGAGCATTTTACTCGTTACACACGAATTTCAGCAATTTGACAATTATCAAGTATATTCAAGGATTATTTAGCACCAAACAATGTTTCACTCATAAAAATAGTTTAATGCTAAACTATTTTTAACTCTTATTCGCTACAATTAGTTAAGTACTTAACTATTATCACTACGAATTGTTAAGTGCTTAACTATTTTCGTATACTCTTTTCACTACGAATTGTTAAGTGCTTAACTATTTTCGTAAATCTTATTCTCAACATATAGTTTAGTGCTTAACTATTTTCACAAAATTTAAAGATTGTTAAGTACTTAACAATACTCATAAACGCCACTCTCTACAAATAGTTAAGTGCTTAACTGTTTCATAATACTTTACATACTAAAAATAGTTTAGTACTAAACTTTTTTTTTCATACTAACGCTTCACGAATTGTTTAGCGCTAAACAATTCTTATCACTTAAAATAATGGTAAA
The DNA here is from genome assembly GCA_902794945.1 of Oscillospiraceae bacterium. GTDB lineage: Bacteria > Bacillota > Clostridia > Oscillospirales > Acutalibacteraceae > RUG714. Next base: position 5,831 of record CADBJA010000044.1, on the reverse strand, counting down.
CATTCATTCTTTTGATTTTTAACGGTTTCCGGTTTTACCCGCTATCTGCTATCCGTTTAAAACTGTTTATGATATTCGCCGATACAACGCTCTAAACGGTAGAGAAGGCGAATAGCGCTCTCAACTTCTGCATCCGAAAACTCGGCAAGTAAAGTATCCACTTCTGCTTTTAAGCCTTTTTGATATTCCTGTTGTTTCAAATAAAGTTCTTTCCCCTGCTCCGTTAATCTGTAAAAAGTGCATTTTCTGTTTTCCACTTTTTTAATGGAAGATATCATACCCTTCTTTTGCAACTTCGTTGCCAATTGTGTCACTGCACTTTTAGAGATACCTAACTCTAACGCAATATCCGATACATTCATATTTTTATTCTCTGCAACAAGTTGTATAAAGTGTAGTGAAGCGGGTTGAAACTCACCCAATCCTGCAAAACGAATTTGCTTGGCGCGAGAAAGATGATTTTTATTAGAAAACCGATAATACTCATATAACATTTCACTTGTTTTATTATTCATATCTACTCACCTCAAAAACAGTTTAGCACTAAACTATTTTACAATCAAGACTTCTTTTCTAATAAATAATACACCGGATTTTATCTCGCCGAACAAAGATAGTTTAGTACTAAACTATTTTATAATCAAGACTTCCCAACGCATTGTTAAGTACTTAACTATTGTCAATGACGTTGTCTTTACAATTTGTTAAGTGCTTAATTGTATTATCAATAAGCGTTCCTAACGAATAGTTAAGTGCTTAACTATTTTCAAAAAATACTCACTTCAACTGCTTAACACTAAAACGATTCACCCTATCCTCTATAGATTGTTAAGTACTTAACTATTTTTAAATCCTTTTTCCTAATTCATTTATCTGCCAAGGGCAGATAAACAAGAATTTAGCCACCCTCTCGGGTGGCTAAATTCTAATGCGGTATCAATACCACACTCTTAAACTGCTTTGTTTCGGGGTCAAAAGAGAATTCGCTGTTACCGCCGTATTTTTTAATCACTTTTGCAATGCTTTTTAACCCGATACCGTGGGCAGAGGTATCTGCCTTGGTGCTCACAAACTCCCCTTTGGCATTTTGTTTTACACCGGCGCAGGTGTTATACAAAACGATTTTAGCATACTTTTCACCGGCGGAAGAAAGGGAAAGCGTTATCTTTTTTTGCTCGGTCTGCTCCGCCGATTCCACCGCGTTTTCAAGCAGATTATTAAAAAGTGCGGCAATGTCGCTCTGTTCCATAAAAGAGAAGTTTTGCGTAACGGACTCTATCTCAAAAGCTATCCCCTTTTCCTCACAAATGCCGACATATTTGCCGATGATAACATCTAATATCTTATTATGTGTTTTGGCAAAATCACTGCCGTGCCTGACATCACTTAACAGTTTATCGACATACATATGCACATTCTCTTCATCACTCATCATTTTAATGGTAGATAAATGCTTATTAAAATCGTGTTGCATAATGCGCATATCTTCATTCTTTTGCTCAAGCAGTTTTAAATACGCAAAGTCGGTTTCGTTCTTTTGTTGCTCGAGTTTCAAATCCGACAACTCTTTTGATTTTTTAAGCGTGGTGTGGTAATTGACAAATACAAAAATACTCGAAACCATGAGCAACACCACTGCCGCCATCCATAAATAGAAAATGGTGCTCGTGACATCAATTTCAATCGTGATATACCGAAACACAAGCATAATAATTGCATTTGTCATCGGTACAATAGCAATGGAAAGATAATTGCGGGTGCGAATGTTTTTATCTTTTGAGAAAATACGAATGAGAATAATCACAAAAGTCAATAAAAACAGTTTGCTCAAAAAGTTGACCACACCGTACATCGTCATATCACTGTTCACATAATTAAAATCAGTTCTTATGACGGAAGAATACAAAATAATATCTATAAATTCCCCTGCAAGCACAATGAGCGGAAATAAAAACGCGTGCAATACAGCGGATTTTAAGCGCACTTGATAAACAAATATTAACAGTAATAAATCCAGCACAAACCAAGAGCTGTAATTAATAAACGGATTTGAAAATTGATTGAGCGCCATGAGTATGCCGAAAACGGCAAAGGTACATAACAGTTGTACCGGTACTTTATATTTTGAGCCGAACAAAGTGCGGGCGTAATACCAAAATAACAGTGCCGTTACACTGTATGAAATAATATCAATCATAATTTTAACCATATGTTTTACTCCTTTTGCCCGCTCTCTTGCATTTCGTTTAACAAAGCATCGGCATAGGCTTTTACACTTTCATCCCGACTCATTGCCTGAATTTCACGCAACTGCGTACAAAAATCACTTTGCATTGCGTGCATATCTTCACGCTTACGCTCTAATAGTTTAATATATGCGTGGTCGGTTTCGCTCTTTTGTTTTTCGAGTTTTAAATCCGACAACTCTTGGGATTTTTTGAGTGTGGTGTGGTAATTGACAAACACAAAAACACTTGAAACCATCAGTAATACCACTGCCGTCAACCACAGGTAAAAGACAGTGCTTGTAAACTCCACTTCTAAAAGAATATAGCGAAACACAATCATAATAACCGCATTGGAAAGCGGGATAATGAGGATGGATAGATAATTACGATTGCGTATGTTTTCATCTTTTGAAAAAATCCTTATTAAAATTATCATGAAAGAGAAAAAAATTAATTTACTTACAAAATTTTCAATCGCATATAACATCGAATTTTGAAAGATATCTTCAAACCCCGTTTTAAAAAGGGCGGAAAATATAATCATCGTTATAAACTCACTTGCCATGAGCGAGAGCGGAAACATCAACGCATGCAACAGGGCGGTTTTTATTTTGACACTGTACAAGAAATATAACAGTGCCAAATTCACCAAAAACCACATCACAAGATTTAAGAGTGCAAGGTGCATTTGATTGAGCCCGCACAAAAGTGCATAGCCTGCAAAAACCGCAACAAACTGTATCCCGTTTTTGTATTTGGATTGAAACAGCGTGTTCGCATAGTACCGAAATACAAGAGCGGTAAAACTATACATTATTATATCTACTATGAGTGTAATCATAATCGCCGGTCGAGTGTAAAAAATCACTACTTCCTTTCCATAATATAAAAAATTTGTTGTTTGACAGTAGCCTCACGGCGGGAAGAAATGGGCACGGTAAGGGTACAGGGTTTACCGCCGGCAGTATACTCCAAAGTGATTTTACGGCGTGAAAAACCGCTCATATAATCCATATTCACAATGTAACTTGCATGCGGTTGGATAAAGGTAAAGGCGTTTAGTTTCTCTTTCCACCAATTGAACGGCTCGCGCGTAAAATAGACTCCCTGTGTGCCGGTTAAACGCACCTTGCGCCGCATAATCTCAACACAAACAATGTCACGCAGCGGTAACACCACCGCTTCACCGGTGCCGACTTCATAGAAAGTGACCTTTTTATTGTTCCAAAACAAAAATACATCATCCAACCCGCGGTAGAGGCGATTCGGGTCTATGGGCTTGGTTAAAAAACGGAAGGCTTGAATGTGAAAGGCATCGTCCAAATACTCACTGTAAGAAGTGGTGATAAAGGTAATAAGCCCCGGGTTGCGCTCTTTGAGCACCGCGCCTGCCATAATGCCGTTTTGCGTGCCGAGCACCACATCTAAAAACAAAATATCCGGCGTTTGCTCGCTCGCCAACAGTGCTTCGCCACTCTCGAAAAAGCAAAAGGAAACATCCTCTTTTTCGTTTTTCAAAAAATATGCCTCTACCATCTGCTTTAAATGGTCTCGAAAGAGTTTATCATCATCGCAAATACCGATTAACATCCTTTTCCACTCCTTAATTATATATAACATCAAAATTATAATAACATAGTATAAGCGAAATGTAAATTCACCTGTCAAATTGCAGAAAAAAGGTGTAAAAATGTAAATTAGCGCACGTTTTGTGCGCTAAAAATTTGAAGAGTGAAGAGTGGAGAGTGGAGTTAAGGGAGAGCTACGCCCTCACCCGATTATAGAACAATCCCTCCGTCACTTCGTGACACCTCCCTTTGCACAAGGGAGGCTTTTTGGTTTTAGAGCGAAGCGGAACGAGCGCGAGTGCATCGCCTACTTGCTGACTGCCGACTGCCGACTGCCGACTGCTGACTGCCGACTGCCGACTGCTTAAATATTGCTGCGCTAAATGAGAATTTTAAATGTATTCTTATGATAATCAATCAGTCCTTCGGCTTTCATTTTTGAAAGTTCTTTCGACAGGGCACTACGCTCAACAGAGAGGTAATCCGCCATTTGTTGGCGGTCGTACGGGATCGTGACATACCGGCTCTCTTGCCGCTCTGCTTGCTCGGAAAGGAAAGACAGCACACGCTCGCGCACCCGCTTTGAGGAAGTGTGCAAAATGCGGCGCGAAAGATGCACATTTTTCATGGAACTGATAAAGAGCAGATTTTGAATCAGTTTATTTTTCGCTTCACTTTCGGGCAGGGCAAAAATGCGCCGGGTATCGATTAACAGCACCTCACAAGGCTCGTTGGCAACGGCTTCTACCAATAGTTTTTCACCGGGTAAAAAAGCGTACGCCTCGGCAAACACCTGCCCTTTCTCTACCATATTTAATACGCTTGTATTGCCCCAAATATCGATATTTTGAATTTTAACGGAGCCTGAAAGCACCGTAAAAATATAGCGGTTTTCACTGCCGGCATGAAGCACGGTTTCACCCTTTTGATAGTGCTTTGTAACGGCGCATAAATTCCTTAATACGGCAAACCTTTCCTCTTCGCTAAAATGCTTGAACAATTGCATCGTTTTTCTCCCTTTCGTGGTTATGGCAACGGAATAACCACTTTTATTTTACTATAATAAAAGTATAAAATCAATGAAAGAAGGTTAAAAAATGGTAAGACAGATTATTCATATAGACGAAGAAAAATGCAACGGATGCGGCAAGTGTGCCGCCGCCTGCCACGAGGGTGCCATCGGGATGGTGGATGGAAAAGCAAAGTTATTGCGTGATGATTATTGTGACGGTTTGGGCGATTGCCTGCCGGAATGCCCGACCGGTGCTATCACCTTTGAAAAACGCGAAGCCGCCGCTTACGATGAAGCGGCGGTGAGAGAGCATAAACTCACACAATTTAAGACAGAGCACGCCCGGCACGAGGGCGGGTGCCCCGGATCTAAAATCAGAGAAATGAACCGCAGTGCAAACACCGCAGCGGCACCGGCGATACATACCGCCGTTCCCTCGCAATTGCGCCAATGGCCGTGCCAAATAAAATTAGTGCCGACAATAGCGCCGTTTTATGATGATGCAAATTTACTCATTGCCGCCGACTGCACCGCCTATGCGTATGCCAACTTTCACGCGGAATTTATGCGAAATAAAGTCACCCTCATCGGTTGTCCCAAATTGGATGCCGTGGATTACAGCGAAAAGTTAACGGAAATTATTAAGAATAATAACATTCAATCCGTTACCATTTTGCGCATGGAAGTGCCCTGTTGCGGCGGGCTTGAAATGGCGGCAAAAAAGGCGCTGCAACAAAGCGGTAAGTTTATCCCGTGGCATGTGGTAACGGTTGCGATTGACGGGGAAATTCTTGTTTAGCGGGCTACGCCTGCTAAACAAGAATTTAAGCTGTTAGCTGATAGCCGGTAGCCGGTAGCGAGAGGGAGGGGCACCCTCACCCGTTTCGCTTCGCTCTATTTCTTGAATAGATTATATCCTTTTTGCGCATATTTAAGCCAAATTTGGATTAAATCCAAACTAATACAATCAAGTGCGAATGTGTCGCCCAATCGCTAACCGCTAACTGCTGCCTGCTATCTGCT
>CADBJA010000043.1 GCA_902794945.1 Oscillospiraceae bacterium | reverse complement strand
ATCCTTGATTTTTGTAACCGTTATGTTATAATAATAAAAAATATATTATTATAGGGGAATTTTCTATTGAAACTGAGAATCAGACAAGCCATTTATATTGTACTTGCTATTGCGGCATTTTCGTTATTGATTTATGTTGTGACCAATTCTCAGTCACCCGAAAGTTTGATGAATCCGCCCGAAGCGGCAGGTGATTATAAAGATATTCAAAATGTGATTGAAAAAACGGCAGATAACGGCATTATCCTTAAAGCCCCGAATGAAGGGGAATACACCACCGCAATCACTTTTATGGATTTAAACGGTGATAATGAAAATGACGCTGTTGCCTTTTACCGTATTAAAAATGATGACACATCTTCCATTTATATGAGTGTGTTATTAAAAAACGGCAATAAATGGCAGGCAAGTGAGCCCATAAAAGGGCAAGGGAACGATATTTTAGAGTTTTCTTACGGCGATTTGGATTTTGATTCCGTACCGGAAATTGTGGTCGGGTGGAATATGTTTGACTCGAAAGATAATAACACGCTCAGTGTATATTCCGTTACCGATGAATCGGGTGTAACCGGTATTAAACAATGTGATTCTTTAATTTACACAAAGATGTATGTTGCCGATGTGTGCAACGAGGGCAGGCAAGAGATTTTATTAATCAAAAATACTTATAACGATGAATCCATCCCCGCCGGTGCCGATGTGTATGAATTGGAAGACGGTACATTAAAATCCATCGGCTCTACAGAACTGTCGGCAAGTGTCAGTTTGTATAAACAGTTCCAAATGCAGCCTGTCGGCAATATGAATGTGTTCTTTTTAGACGGTGTGGTGAATAATACCGATATGATTACCGAAATTCTGTATTGGGATAAAGAAAACGGCAAGTTGGAAAACCCGACCTATACTTCACAGGTATCCGATTTTAATACTTACCGTGCCGGCACGGTGCCGGCAACCGACATCAATGCCGACGGTGTGCTTGAAATACCGGTGAGTGAAGTGTCGGATGACAGTGAGTTTATTCCCGTAACCGAGTGGCAACAGTTTGATTTTTCAAAATATATTGATATAGCGCAAGGCGTTTGCACCGATGATTTAATTTTTAATTTTCCCGCAAATTGGGAAGGCAATATCGGCGTTATTCAAAAAGGCAAGGTTTGGTCTTTTTATGATATCAGTTCCGGCGAGAGAGAAAAGTTATTTGATTTAATCGTTTGTGATTTGTCCGAGTGGCAGTCATTAAAAGATAAATATGACCAATTGACCATTCACTACGGCACGATTTACGGTGTCAAACTCAGCGAAACAGACTCAAAATTAGCACTTTCAAAAAACGAAATACAAAAATGTATTATTAACATTCGATAGGAGAACAGTATGAAAAAGGTTTTAGTAGCGGAAGATGAAGCAACCATTCGTGATTTTATTGTCATTAACTTAAAACGCGGCGGCTACCAAACCGCCGAAGCATCCAACGGCAAAGAAGCACTTGAAATTTATGAAAATACGGAAGGCGGTTTTGATGTTGCCATTTTAGATATTATGATGCCTGAAATGGACGGTTTGGCGCTTTGCAAAGAACTCAGAAAGCGCTCACCGGGCATCGGCATTATCTTTCTGACCGCCAAAACACAAGAGATGGATAAGGTTACCGGCTTAATGGTGGGTGCCGATGATTATGTAACCAAACCTTTCTCGCCGGCAGAACTGATGGCGCGCGTAGATGTGCTGTATCGCAGAGTGAGTATGAATGCCGCACCCGTATCGGATGAAGATGAAATCACCCTCGGCAGATTTACGCTCAATACCAAAAACAGAACCTTTACAAAAGATGATAAACCGATTGTTTTAACCCAAGTTGAATTTCAAATGATGGAATACTTCTTTAAAAATCCCGATGCCGCCCTTGACAGAGATGATATTCTCGAAAAAATATGGGGGCACGGCTTTTACGGCGATAAAATTGTGGATGTAAATATTCGCAGATTGCGTATGAAAGTGGAAGATGACCCGTCAAACCCCGAACACTTGATGACGGTTTGGGGATTAGGCTATAAATGGATTAAGTGAGTGTAAAATTGCAAAAAATTAGTTTCACAAAAAAACTGAATGATAAGTTACATTCTTCCTCATTGGAAGCCCGTTGGGAAAAAACGGCATTAATTGCGGTGTTGGTTTTTATTGTGATTTTTTCGGTTGCACTCACCGTGATTGTCAATATGTTTTATACCAATGCGGTGCGAGAGAGAATTAACTCGTTACATACCGATACGGTAGATGCTTACTTTCAATCCTACACGGCTTCCGAAAGTTCCTTTACAAACGGTGCGATTGAATTTACCAATAACTTTCGCTATTCCGATAAAATGGAAGTGTGGATTATTTCCGCCGCCGGCAGACCCCTCGTTTCTTCAAGCGGTTTGTTGATTGATAATGCAGTGGATATGCCCGATTATGAACTGGCGCTCAATTCCGAAGACGGCAGAGGCGAGTGGAAGGGCAAAATGAACGGCTCCGATACCGTAATGGCAGTTACCAATATTCTCAATAACGAAAACGGTGAAAAAATCGGTGCCATTCGCTACATCACTTCTTTAAACAAACTCAACACACAAGTGTTTTTGATTATGCTTTCCGTCATTTTTATGGTGATTGCAGCGGCGGCGTTATTGTTCTCTTTTAATAAAAGTTTTATTCGTTCCGTCGCTTCACCGATTAAGGAGTTAAAAAATACCGCGGCGGCAATCGCAAAAGGTGATTTCAGTGTGCACCCCGAGTATGACAGGGAGGATGAAATCGGTGAGTTGTATGACTCTATGAGTTATATGGCAACGGAACTTGGCAGAATAGATAAAATGAAAAGTGATTTCATCACCACCGTATCACACGAATTAAGAACCCCGTTAACCGCAATTGAAGGTTGGGGTGAAACCCTTTTAAATGAAGAAACATTTGACCCCGAAACCAACCGCAAAGGGCTTACGGTAATTGTGAGCGAATCCAACCGTTTGACAGGTCTGGTAGAAGAACTGCTCGACTTTTCAAGAATTCAACAAGATACTTTCTTTATGAAAAACGAGCCTGTTGACCTGTTAACGGAATTAGAAGTAACGGCATTGGTATTTAGTGATACCGCAAAAAGAGAAGGTAAAAACTTTCAATATGATGCGCCTGAAATACCGGCAATGAGCAAAGGCGATGCCGACAGGCTCAAACAGGCATTTTTCAATGTTATCGGCAATGCGATAAAATATACCGAGCCGGGCGGCACCATTGATATTCACGCCAATATTGTAGAGGATGAACTGATTATCTTTGTGCGTGATAACGGCTGCGGTATTTCCGAAGAAGATTTACCGCGTGTAAAAGAAAAGTTTTTTAAAGCGAATGACAGAGTGCACGGTAACGGTATCGGTCTTGCCGTGGCAGATGAAATCATTGCCCGTCACGGCGGCACACTTGATATTAAGAGCAAACTCGGGGAAGGCACAATCGTAAAAATCACGCTGCCCTTGGGCGTGGAATGATTCAGACAGGGTTATAGGAGACAGGGTTATAGGAGACATATATGAGTAAAGAACAACAATGTGACATCATCAGAAAAACTTCTGTCGGCGGTGAAGCGCTGATTGAAGGCATTATGATGAGAGGACCGAAAGGGTCGGCGGTGGCATGTCGCCTGCCGAGTGGTGAAATAGAAACCGAGTTTATTGAGTATAAACCGATAGGCGCAAAGAATAAGTTTTTTAAAATCCCACTCATTCGCGGCTTTATCGGATTTATTGATTCGATGATACTCGGCTATAAATCATTGATGCTCAGTGCCGAAAAGCAGGGCATAGATGACAGCGAAATTAATGAAGAAGAATTATCAAAATTTGATAGGTGGTTATTCAATCATTTTGGTGACAAGGTGATGAGCATTGTTTCCGGTATCGGTATGGTGCTCGGTTTAGTGGTGGCTTTTTTACTGTTTTTCTGGTTGCCCACATTTCTGTTTCAGGCAGTGAGCGTGATTAGCCATGTCGGTTTTGCCGCGTTTTTCCACAACTTCGGGTTGCTGTTTACAAAAGGTGATGCCATCAATGCTTTGCTCAATGAAAATCTGGCACCTTTCAAAGCCTTATTTGAAGGTGTATTGAGAATGTTAATTTTTATTTCTTATATCCTCATTATTTCTCGTATGCAAGATATTCACAGGGTATTTGAATACCACGGGGCAGAGCATAAAACCATTGCTTGCTATGAGAGAGGGCTACCGCTCACGGTCGAAAATGTGCGCAAACAATCCCGTTTTCATCCGCGTTGCGGCACAAGTTTTATCTTTATGATATTAATTGTGAGTATCGCATTTTCCACCTTGCTATCGTTTATTATGCCGGACTTTATTGTAAACACCCGCATTTTATGGATTGCCATTAAAATTTTATTTTTACCGTTTATGATGGGTGTCGGATATGAACTGATTAAATACGCCGGCAGGCATGATAATGTGGTGGTAAAAATTATTTCCGCACCGGGACTTTGGATGCAGCGCTTAACGACCAAAGAGCCGAGCGAAGATGCCATCATTGAAATCGGTATCGCTTCATTAAGCGCCGTTATAACCGATAACCCCGAGGATGACAGTATATGAGAGCCTTATCGCTCACGAAAGAGATTGCAAAGCAATTAGAGCCTGTCAGCGATTGTGCGGCATTTGAAGCGCGTTGTTTGTTAGAGCATTTTTTCAGTCTTTCGCACAATGATATTTACCTTGATAAGGAACTCGGTGAGCCGGATTTAAGCGCACTAAACGAAGCGGTTGAAAAACGACTGTCTTATATACCGCTGCAATATATTTTAGGTGAATGGGAATTTATGGACAGTACATTTGAAGTGAATGAAAATGTACTCATTCCGCGCCCTGAAACCGAACTGTTGTGCGAGTGTTTGGCAGAGCACATCCATAAAGAGAGTGTGGTTTACGATTTATGTGCCGGTTCCGGTTGTATTGCGGTGAGTGTTGCAAAGGCGACCGGAGCGCAAGTATACGCGATTGAAAAGTATGTCGGCGCATTTGAGGTTTTAAAGAGAAATATCGAAAAAAACGGTGCCGATTCCGTTGTGCCGATACAAGCGGATATTACGAGAAAAGCGCCGGCTGATTTACCGGCTGCCGATATCATACTTTCAAATCCGCCGTATATTGAAAGTGCCGTGATTCCCGCGTTGCAACGAGAAGTGCAGTGCGAACCGCTCACGGCGTTAGACGGCGGGGAAGACGGCTTGTACTTTTACAGGCAGATTTTTAAAAACTATGTACTGCTTTTGAAATCGGGCGGCTTGATTGCAATGGAAATCGGCGAGGGACAGGCAGAATCGCTTAAATCTATTTTTGATTCACTTCATTTTGAAAAAACAGTTTATGATTACAACCAAATTCCAAGGGTTGTCATTTTCAGAAAGGGAAAAGAATGATTTTATCCTATTTACTTTCAGGCGATATACAAACCGCTCTTATTAACTTATTCGTATTGCTGTTTGTAGTGTTTGCCATCAACCCCGTACACGAATATGCGCATGCTTTGATTGCCAATAAACTTGGAGATAATACCGCAAAAGCCATGGGCAGGTTAACACTGAACCCGCTTGCTTCATTTGATTTGTTCGGCACGCTGATGTTTTTGCTGGTAGGTATCGGTTGGGCAAAGCCCGTGCCGATTAACCCGAACAATTTTAAAAAAATGTCCCCGCGCGGCGGTATGGTTTTGACTGCGGCAGCAGGTCCGTTATCTAACCTGATTGTGGCATTTATCAGTACACTCGTGGTTGCCGCTGTATACAAATTCGGCGGTATGAGCGGGGGAACGGAATATGTGATTATCGCTTTTCGTTTATTGGCACAAATCAATGTGATGTTGGCAGTGTTTAACTTAATCCCGTTACCGCCACTTGACGGTTCGCGGATTTTAGCCGGAATTTTGCCGGATAGAATTTACTTTAAAATTTTTAAATATGACAAATGGATTCGCAACGGATTAATGGGCTTTATGCTTTTGGCGATGATTTTAAACCGTTTTAACATTGATTTGTTTTTCCCGATTCGGTTTTTGGAAAACCTGATTACCAACGCATTTTTATCATTATCTTTTCTGATTTTCGGCGTTTAGTAGGAGAACATATGGAAATATCGTACAAAGTTGCTGATTTTGAAGGACCGCTTGATTTGCTTCTTCACCTCATCAACAAACACAAACTGAATATTCACGATATCCCGATTTTTGAACTCGTTGAGCAGTACATCGAAGCCGTGCGCATTATGCAGGCGAATGATGAAATGGAAACGGCAAGCGAGTTTGTAGATATGGCATCTCGCCTCATTTATATTAAAACCGTTTCTCTGTTACCCGTGCACGAAGAGGCAGAAGAATTAAAGCGTGAACTCGAAGGCGAACTCATAGAGTATCAGGAGTGCAAACGCATTGCCGAACAGTTCTCCCATATGACGGACGGGTTTGATTATTTTGTAAAACCCGCCGAAAGTATTGAGGTAGATAAAACCTTTCACGGCACACACGAGGCGTATGAGATTACATCTGCTTATATGTATGCGGTCGGTAAGGGGAAACGCAGATTACCGCCGCCGGAAGATTCGTTTAAACCCATCGTGCATAGAAGAATTGTGCCGGTGCACGCAAAAATCGCTTTTGTGATGCGCAAACTCTATCAAAAGGGAAAAATGAAGTTGAAAACCCTCTACTATGCATCTACCGACCGTTCGGAATTGGTCGCAACATTTTTAGCAATATTGCAACTCGCTCGAGATAAAAAAATCTATATTGAGGGCGAAGGCAGTGATGTACAAATCAAAGCATTAGCAGGAGAAAATGAAGATGGCAAATAATCATAAAGCGGCTGTCGAAGCGATGCTCTTTGCGGCAGGGGAACCTGTTGAGGGCGAAAAAATAGCACAGGTGCTTGAAATAAAAATAGAGCAGTTAGAAGCATTGATGACCGCTTTACAAACAGAATATGTTGCGCGCGGCAGCGGCTTACAGATATTAAAACTGGGTGATAGTTACCAAATGTGTTCCGCCAAAGCGTATATTGAAGATATCAGAGCCTTGTTGGAACTGAAAAAGAACACCCCGCTCTCTCAAGCAGCGTTTGAGGTATTGGCGATTGTTGCATATAACCAACCGGTTACAAAAGCATTTATTGAGCAAGTCAGAGGGGTGGATTGTTCGGGTGTTCTGCGTTCGTTGAGTGAAAAGGTGCTCATTGAAGAAAAAGGCAGGCTTGATTTGCCCGGCAGACCGTTGCTTTACGGCACCACCGAAAACTTTTTACGCTGTTTTAATTTGGAAAGTTTGGAGGATTTGCCCGAACTGCCCGAAAAAGAAACACCGCACGATGGTTCTGAAAACCAAATCACATTAAACGAAATAATAGAAACGGAACAAACCGAGGAGTAAAAAATATGTGGTGGATTATACTTTTAATCATATTTGCACTAATATTTTTGTTTTTCTGGCAGAGTTTACATATCGTGATTTCTTATGACGGTGAGTTTAAACTCATTGCAGGGTTAGGTCTAATTTGGCTCGATGTTCTTAAACTGTTTGATAAGTTTATTGAAAATTCCAAAAAAGACAAACCGAAAAAAGAAAAAAAAGAAAAAGATAAAGAAGAAAAACCGAAAGAAGAGAAAAAAGAGCCGGAGGAAGAACAACCCGCAAAACCCAATGTGTTTAAAGAAGTGATTGAACTGCGCGGGTTTGACGGTGCGATAGACCTTTTGAGCGAATTTGCTTCTTTACTCGGCAAATTCGGGAACGGGCTCGCAAAGCACTTTGTGATTCGTAAAATCACGGTTGATTATGCGGTGTGCGGCGATGATGCCGCCGATACGGCAATTAAATTCGGTGCCATAAGTGCGAGTATATTCTCTTTACTCGGTGTGATTGGTTCTTATTCTAAAATTAAAAAAAGAAATGTGAATATCACGGCAGATTATACCGGTTCGGAAGATTCACAAAAAGTATACATTCATATGTCTTACCGATTGCTATCGCTGATTGCGGTTGCGCTGGCGGCGCTCAAAGATTTTCTGCAAATTATGCGGCGTGAAAAGAGCATTAATGCAAGAATCAGGGCGCGTTCCAAAGCACGGCAGCAAAAAGCGGTGCAGGAAAGTGTAAATTCATAAATCACTTAGTCTTACTAAGTAGAATAAAATTATAAAAATAGGCGGTGTTCATTATGTCAAATGCAGCAAATGCAAAAATTGAAGCAACCATCAATCAAATTAAAAATGTTGTTGATGTCAGCACCATTATCGGTCAACCTATCGTGGTGGGTGAAGTAACCATTTTGCCCGTATCGAAGGTGACTTACGGTTTTGCCAGCGGCGGTTCCGACCTTCCGAATAAAACCAATAAGGAATTATTCGCAGGCGGCGGCGGTGCCGGTGTGACGATGCAACCTCTTGCATTTTTAATCGTATCCGAAGGCGGTGTGCGCATTCTTGAAATTTCTTCTAAATACAACAACGGTCTTGACAGAGCGTTGACCATGGCACCGGATTTGATTGATAAAGTCAAAGAAACTCTTGGCGCTTTAAAATCCGGCGATGATAAAAAGGAAGAAACCACAGAAGCGGTTGCAGAGAATTCTGCCGAATAAGGATAAGCCTCTTTCACATATACTGTTTTGGTGATATATGTGAAAAAACTTCTTTGTGTGTTACTTTGCTTCACACTGATTTTTCCGTCTTTTCTATATGCTTTTGCACTCGATACCGATGCGGCTTCTGCCGCAGTGCTCGATGTCGCATCGGGGGTGCTGTTGTATGCAAAGAATGAAAATCAACGGCGATCGGTGGCAAGCACAACCAAAATTATGAGTGCGCTCATTACTTTGGAATACGGCGATTTACAAAAAGAATATACGGTTACGGCAGCAGATGCCGCGGTGGAAGGCACGGCACTTGGCATTCGTAAAGGGGATGTTTTAAGTGTTGAGTCGTTGTTATACGGGCTTTTGTTAGTGAGCGGTAATGATGCCGCGCATGCACTTGCAAATGCAGTATGCGGTTCACAAAAGGCTTTTGTTGCCAAAATGAATGTGAAAGCACGCTCACTCGGTTTGAAAAATACCCATTTTGAAAACCCGGCAGGTTTATCACATTCCACACATTTTTCTTCCGCTCTGGATATGGCTCGTTTAAGTGCTTATGCGTTAAAAAATGAGCAGTTTCAAAAAATCTGTGCGATGAAAGATGCCGTCATCACTTTTATAAAACCGCATAAACAGGTATCTTTACACAATCATAACCGATTGTTAAGCACCTATCCCGGGTGTGTCGGTATTAAAACAGGATATACGGCAGATGCCGGGCGCTGCCTTGTGAGCGCGGCAAAAAAAGGCGGTCAAACAGTTGTTGCCGTTACGCTTGGTGACCCCAATGATTGGCAAGACCATAAGCGGATGTTGGATGATGCGTTTGCGCGCTCAAAAACGCTTACCTTTTCTTTAAAAGATGTGCGTATTC
>CADBJA010000042.1 GCA_902794945.1 Oscillospiraceae bacterium | reverse complement strand
GGGTGTCCCACCCTCTCGCTATCGGCTATCGGCTAACAGCTAACAGCTTAAATTCTAATTTAGCCACCGCAAGGGTGGCGTAAATTAGAATTTACCAAATATTCCCTGTAGGGGAAAAACCTTGACAATATTATCATAATATAGTATATTAAATAAGATTAGAAAGATTTTAGAATTGTTTTCGGTATCGGTAAATGGAAAGCGGAGTGAGGAATTGCGCGTTATTGCAGGCAATTGCAGAGGCAGAAAACTGAATACACCTGCCGATGATGCCGTCCGCCCCACGACCGACATGGTAAAAGAAGCACTGTTTTCTTCGCTCCAGTTTGAGTTAGAGGGGGCATGTGTGTTAGATTTATTTGCCGGCTCCGGGCAACTGAGCATAGAGGCATTGAGCCGCGGCGCAACTCGTGCGGTGATGTGCGACTGCTCTAAAGATTCCGTTCGGCTAATCAAAAGTAATTTAGCCGTGTGCGGCTTGCACGCCGAGGTTGTGTTGACCGACAGCCTTCAATACCTTAAACAGTGTGAGAAAAAATTTGATATTGCTTTACTTGACCCGCCGTATGCAACGGGGTTGTTGCAAAAGGCATTGCCGGCAGTCAGCCTTGTAATGAACGAAAATGGCGTGATTGTTGCGGAATGTCCCTTTGGTGAAGCAGTTCCCGAAAGCCTCGAAAACGGGTTTTCGGAAGTGAAAAACAAAAAATACGGTAGTATGTGTTTGCACTATTACAGAAAAGGGTAACATATGAGAGTTTGCATTTGTCCCGGCTCATTTGACCCGGTCACGGTCGGACATTTAGATATTATCAAAAGAGCGTCAAAGTTATTTGATAAAGTCATTGTTTGCGTGATGAGTAACACGGCAAAAAACGCTGTTTTTACGGTTGACGAAAGGGTGGATTTTATTCGCCGCAGCATTACCAATATTGATAATATTGAGGTAGATGGCGTTGAAAACCGCTTACTTGCCGAATATGCGAAAGAAAGGCAGGCGGTTGCAATCGTAAAAGGGCTTCGTGCCGTGTCCGATTATGAGTATGAGTTTCAGCAGGCACTGATGAATAAGAATTTATACGCGGAAGTAGAAACCGTGTTTTTAACGACGGATAGTGAAAATATGTATTTAAGTTCTTCCGCGGTAAAAGAGGTATGCAGGCTTGGCGGTGATATTCAAAAGTTTGTACCGTCGGCTATACATGATGATATAGTTAACAGACTCACGCTGAAATGATATTTCGGCAAAATGAAAGGAGAGTAGCGAAGTGACTATTGAAGATTTTTTAGATTTACTTGAAGAAACGCTTGAAGATGGTAAATCCGTTGTACTCACCAATAAAATTATGGTGGATGGCGAAAAAATGAAAGAGATTATTGAGGATATTCGTTTGAATATGCCTGAAGAAATCAGAAAGGCGAAAAAGATTGTTGAAGATAGAGCAACCATTCTTGAAAAAGCCGCTGCCGATGCGGAAATGACCATCAGAAAAGCAGAAGAACAACAGCAACTGATGGTGTCCGATACGGAAGTGATGAAAGTTGCGCAAGCACAGTCTAATGCGCTTTTGGCAAAGTCTACCGCCGAAGCAAATGACATTCTTGCCGATGCAAAAGATAAATCTACCTCTATGCGCAACAGCGCCATTCGCTTTGTGGATGATTTGATGCGCCAGGCAGATGATGCGTTGTATGATAACCTTTCCGAACTGCGCCGTGCAAGGCAGTCCTTTAAGGGTACGGCTGATGCCATTACTTCTACCGATGCATTAGAAGAGTGATAAAACCGGCGTAAATTCTGCACAGTTTCTTGAAATGGCGGCGTTACGCCAAAAATAATTTTGTTTTAACGACATATATATTCTGTTAACCAAGAAAAGAACCACTACATTTTGTGGTTCTTTTTTTTGTCGTTTTTTTAGTGTCTTTTTTTGAAAAAAAGCACTTGCAATTCCGTATTTTATCCTTTATAATATACTCACGGGAAGAATCTGCCAAGTTTTGGGCATGAAATGGAGTAATTTGCCTAACTAATCTTTTGGAAAGGAGGCGTGAGTATGGCGTTCAGTTCTTACCTTGGTCGAAACACGGCAAAAATGGATAGCACTTGGCGCTTTACCATTGCCTCAACAAAATCCACATGGGCAAGTTTACTCGGAGATAATTATATTATCTGCAAAGGGTTAAAAGACCATTGTCTGTATGTGATGGACAGAGAAAGTTTTGATACCTTCTCTTACACGGTCTATCAAATGGACTTTGACGATTACCTCGAATACTCCGGCGATTTTCACTCTTATGCTTATGAGGTGAAATCGGACAAGCAGGGCAGATTGCGTATTCCCGAAGCGTTGCATGAGTTTCTTACCATGGCAGACCCGGAAGACAAAGAGCACAATGAATTGCAACTTGTCGGTGCCGGTATGTTTATTGAAGTGTGGGAGAAAAAGCAGTATGAAATCGATCGCGCTGCCAGAAAAGCGAGCGGTAGAGACCCGTTGAAAGCGCACTTAAAGTTCGCCGGCGTAAAACCGCCAATGCAAAAAAATGAAGTTTAATCACCATTCGGTGCTGCTTGAAGAAGCGGTAGCCTCTTTAAACATAAAGCCTGACGGCATCTATGTAGACGGCACGGCAGGCGGTGGCGGTCACAGCGCTCAAATACGCGACCGGTTAAATGAAAACGGCACCTTGATTTGTGTTGACCAAGACCCGGATGCATTACAAACATTGCGAGAGCGATTTTGCCAAGATAACAATGTAATTATTATTAATAATAATTTTTCAAATATTAAAAACATTCTAAGTCAGGCAGGTGCTGAAAAAATAGATGGTCTGCTGCTTGACATCGGCGTCAGTTCTTATCAATTAGATACTGCCGAGCGCGGTTTTTCCTACCATACGGATGCCCCTTTGGATATGCGTATGTCACAGGCAGGCAAAAGTGCCGCAGATGTGGTGAATACCTATAGTGAGGCAGAACTTGCCGATATTATTTTCCGTTACGGGGAAGAAAAATTTTCCCGTTCTATTGCGCGCCATATCGTGCGTTACAGAGAAAGACAACCGATTAAGACCACCGCACAATTAGTGGAGATTATCCAAACCTCCGTGCCGGCAGCGGCGAAGCGAAATGCTCACCCCGCAAGAAAAACATTTCAAGCACTGCGCATTGAGGTGAACGGTGAGTTGGAAGTGCTCGAAAAAGCACTTGATGATGCCATTGACTGTATGAAGAAGGATGGCGTGATTTCGGTTATTACCTTCCATTCTTTGGAAGATAGGATTGTGAAAAATAAGTTTAAAGAATGGGCACAGGGCTGTACTTGCCCGAAAGATTTTCCGGTATGTGTATGCGGTAAAACGCCGAGAGTGAAAGTGTGTAAACCGGTGTTGCCTACCGCGGCGGAAATTGCAGAGAATAACAGGAGCCGAAGTGCAAAACTCCGTTCGGTTCGAATACTATAGAATGTGAAAAGGGAGTAGTGAGAGTTATGGCATATTATGACAATAGCGCATATGATTTTGAAAGGTTCTCTTCACCGGCGAGGAAAAGAGAAACGCAACCTGAAAAAAGAGGGTTTGAGCCCAAAATTGTGCGTGCACCTAAAAAGAGTTATAAACAGCAAAAAGAAGAAAACAGCAAACATAGAAAAAAAATTATTCGTGTAGCGGTGCTCTCACTTGTTCTGTTGTTTATGCTTGGCGGGCGTATTTACCTGCAGGTGGATTTGACTGAAAAAATCAGAACGCTGGATAATTACAATGCACAAATCAAAGTGGCACAAAGTCAAAATGTGGCGCTTAATAATAAACTGTACGAAATTATGAGCCTTAGCACCGTGGAAAAAAAGGCAGTGGATGAACTGCATATGGTAAAACGCGATGCGAGCCAAATCAGATACCTTTCTATTGACTCTACGGATAATTTGACCGATGGAGTGCGTACTTCCGAGTAATTTTTAAAACGAGAAAGTAATATAATTACGAGAGCCTTATTTAAGACTCTCGTTAGACTTTTTTATTTTTATAATATTATAATAATATATGGGAGGGCTTCCCTTGCAAAAAGCAATCAAAAAACTCAGTTTAAAACGCATCAATGTGATGATACTCATCATTGCACTCGGTTTTCTTGCAGTGATTGTGAATTTGCTGATTATTCAAATTATCAAAGGCAATTATTACAAAGAGAAAGCGCTGCGCAATCAACTCTCCGATACGGTGGTTGAGGCGCAAAGAGGCACCATTTATGACAGTAATATGAATGTGCTTGTGCAAAGCGCCACGGTTTGGAAAATCTTTGTTGACCCGGTCAGCATTAAAAGTGAGGATGAAAAGCGTTCAGCGGATGTGGTTGATGAACTTTCCACGAATCTTGCCAAGATTTTGGAACTCAAAAAAGAAGATATTCAAAAGGCATGTAAACGGGAAAGTCGCTATGAAGTGATTAAAGAGAATGTGGAATATGATATGAAGCAAAAACTTCTGGATTATACCACCAAAAACAAGTACACTTCCTGCGTGGGGATTGAAACATCAACCAAAAGGTTTTATTCCTCTTCTTCGTTTGCTTCCACCGTGTTAGGCTTTGTCGGTTCCGACGGACAGGGGATTGAAGGGATTGAAGCGTATTATGACGATACGTTGACCGGTACTGCCGGCAGAATTGTAACGGCGAAAAATGCGCAATCCGGCTCCATGCCGAACAATTATGAAAGTGTCATTGATGCGACGGACGGTTCCAGTTTGGTGCTTACGATTGATGATGTGTTGCAATATTCGCTTGAAAAAAATTTAGAGCAGGCAAAAGAGAATGCCGATGCCAAATACACCTACGGCGTGGTAATGGATGTCAACACAGGAGCTATTCTCGCCATGTCAAACAAGCCGGACTTTGATTCGGATGAACCGTGGAAGATTAAAGATAAAGAGACCGGCAAAAAGGTAAAAGCCATTACCGACAAAAAAGAACGTGCACAGGCAGAGTCGGATGCACTGATTGCGCAGTGGAGAAACAGAACCATATCCGACACCTATGAGCCCGGTTCCGTATTCAAAATTGTGACGGCGGCGGCAGCACTGGAAGAGGGTGTTGTAAAACCGGATGACACTTACTATGATTCCGGCTCCATTGAAGTGGAAGACAGAACCTACCATTGCCAGCTGAGAACCGGTCACGGGCTGGAAACATTTTCGCAGGGACTGCAAAATTCCTGCAACCCTTGGTTTATTTCGGTAGGGCAAAAATTAGGCGTACACAGTTTCTACAAATATTTCGAAGCCTTCGGCTTTACGGAAAAAACCAATGTGGATTTACCCGGTGAAGCGATACCCTCGGCAGGTGTTACCTACCATAAAGAGGATGAAATGGGGCGCGTGGAACTGGCTTCGGAATCGTTTGGTCAATCTTTTCAAGTCAGTCCTATTCAAATGATTACAGCGGTTTGTGCCGCAGCGAACGGCGGTAAATTGATGCAGCCGTATATTGTCAAAGAAGTGCTTGATGCACAAGGCAATGTCACTTCTACCACGCAACCGAAAATTAAACGCCAGGTTATTTCGGAGTCCACTTCTCAAACGCTTTCTTTGATGTTGGAAGAAGTGGTAAAATACGGTACCGGTAAAAATGCATATGTCGCCGGTTACCGTGTGGCGGGCAAAACCGGTACTTCCGAAAAACTCGGTACGCTTAATGATGATACCGGTAAAAAATATGTCACCAGTTTTGTTGCCTTTGCCCCGGCAAACGACCCTAAAGTTGCTGTGCTCATTGCGGTGGATGAACCGAAGGGCGGCAACATCGGCGGCGGTACCAATGCGGCTCCCTCAGTTGCAGCGGTCATTGAAGAAGCAATGAAATATTACAATGTGCAGCCGCAATATACCGAAGAAGAAATGCAAAAACTTGAAAAGGTGACTCCCAATGTAACCGGTATGAATGTTGAGAAAGCACAATCATTGATAAGCAAAAATGATTTGGAATGCATTGTTATCGGTGACGGTAAAGAGGTTGTCGGTCAGTCTCCTGCGGCAGACAGAAACATTCCCGGCGGCGGCACCGTGGTGATTTACACCGAAAAGAATTATAAAGCAAAAACCGTGAAGGTACCTGATTTTGTGGGGCTTTCCGTTTCGGAAGTAAACCAACTGGCGGCAGAGAGCGGTTTGAATATCCGATTCAGCGGTAACAATCTTGAGAGCAGTAATGTGACCGCCTACCGCCAATCCAGCCCGAAAGACAGTGAAGTGGAGCAGGGCAGTGTGATTACCGTGTTCTTTTTGGCAAACAGCGGTGTGAGCGATACGGTGGTGGATTAGTGTGAAAGCGATGTTTTCACACAGTGATATTCGCCTGCGGCGAGTGATATTTGTGCGATGCACAAGTGATATTTTTCACTTCGTGAAAAGTGATATATTTGCTGCGCAAATGTGGAGGGCGGGAACACCCGCACCCGTTCCGCTTCGCTCTATAGCGACAGTCGGCAGTCGGCAGTCGGCGGTCGGCAGTCAGCGGTCGGCAGTCGGCGGTCGGCAGTCAGCAGTCGGTAGTCGGCGAGCAGTTAGCCAAATTGCTTGTAAAACAAATCTAAAAATACATTTCGGAGGCACATATGAAATTATCTGAATTGTTAAAAAATGTTGATGTTATATCGCAGTATACGGATGTAGAGGTGAGCGATGTAACCGACGATACACAAAAACTTCAAAAAGGGATGCTGTTTGTGTGCCTTAAGGGCGCACGGTTTGACGGGCATACGGCTGCCGAGGCAATGCTTGAAAAAGGTGCCGTTGCCGTGGTGTGTGAGCGCTCTCTCGGCTTAAAACAGGAAATAGTGGTAAAAAGCACCAGAGAAGCATATGCTGTTATTTGTGCCAATTATTTCGGCAACCCTGCCGAAAAACTAAAACTCATCGGGTTGACCGGTACCAACGGCAAAACTTCATCCACCTACTTTATTAAAAGTTTATTTGAACTGTTTGATATTAAAATGGGGCTTATCGGCACCGTGCAAAATATGATTGGCAACGAGGTGTATGCAGCACAATATACCACGCCGTTACCTTATGAATTACAGAAACTTTTTTATGATATGGTGCAAGCGGGTTGCCGTTATTGTGTGATGGAAGTTTCCAGCCAAGCACTTGTGCAGGGCAGGGTGGACGGATTACACTTTCACACGGCTATCTTTACAAATTTAACGCAAGACCATTTGGACTTTCACGGCACAATGGAAAACTACGCTGCCGCAAAAAAAATCCTGTTGCAAAACTGCGATAAGGCAATTGTGAACATAGATGACCCGCATACGCCTTATATGGTGGAGGGTTTAACTTGTCCCATCATCACCTATTCCGCTAAAGATAACAACGCTGATTTTGTGGCAAAAAACATCGTTTTAACCGCACGCGGCGTTATGTATGAACTTTTGGGCGATTCCGTGATTGCGCGCCTAAAATGCCCGGTGCCCGGTTCGTTCACTGTGTATAACACGCTGTGCGCTGCTGCTACGGCGGTTAGTGAAGGGCTTGATTTCAGAAAAGTAGTGAGTGCATTCTCCTCTGTAAAGGGCATTAAGGGCAGAATTGAAGTGGTGCCGACCAATACGGATTATACGGTCATTATTGACTATGCACATTCGCCGGATGGCATTAAAAATATTTTGCGTTCCGTGAAAGAATTTGCCGAGGGCAGGGTAATAATTGTGTTCGGTTGCGGCGGCGATAGAGATGCTTCCAAGCGCCCGAAGATGGCGGATGCAGCAGCCTCGTGCGCCGATTATGTAATTCTCACTTCGGATAATCCGAGAACCGAAGTGCCCGAAAAAATAATCGCTGATGCCGCTGTCGGTTTGAAAGGACATAATGTGCCGCAAACCATCATTGTTAATCGCACGCAGGCAATTCGTTTTGCGATGAGTGAGGCAAAAGCGGGCGATGTGATAGTGCTTGCCGGAAAAGGTCATGAAACCTATCAGATTGTCGGTAAAACGAAAAACCACTATGATGAACGCGAAATTGTGCAAGGAATTCTGTCAGGAGAAATTCAGTGAAAGAACTTAGTTTATCGTTAATTGCGAAAGCGGTTGGCGCTGTGTATCAGGGCGAGGAGGTCATGATTCACAGCATTTCCACCGATACACGTACCATAGAAAAAGGCAGTTTGTTTATTGCCATTGAAGGCGAAACTTTTGATGGGCACGCATTTGCCCGACAGGCACAAGAACAGGGTGCGGCAGCACTTATTTGCCATAAACCGGTAGTGTGTTCTGTGCCGGTACTGTACGTGAAAAACACGCGTGATGCCTACTTGGCACTTGCCGGGTATTACCGTTCGTTATTCCACATTCCGCTCATCGGTGTCACCGGGAGTGTGGGGAAAACGACCACCAAGGATTTTATAGCGCTTGCTTTAAGTGCAAAGTATAAAACCCTCAAAACCGAAGGGAATTTTAATAATGAAATCGGTATGCCGAAAACGCTGTTGCGTTTGGATGAGAGCACGCAAGCGGCTGTCATTGAAATGGGGATGAACCATTTTGGTGAAATTCATGCACTGGTGATGCAAAGCAAGCCTACGATGGGCGTGATTACAAACATTGGTGTATCGCACATTGAAAATCTCGGCTCAAGAGATGGTATTTTAAAAGCAAAACTGGAAATATTAGACGGTATGGAGCCTACAGCACCACTCTTACTCAATGCCGATAATGATAAACTTTCCACGGTGAGTTTGCCGGGTAGAAAAGTGTATTACTTTGCCGTGCATAGCCATAAGGCGGATTTTAAAGCGGAAGAAGTGCAAACGACAGGGGCTTGCACGCACTTTCTCATTTGCTATGCGGGCGGCACGCAGCCTGTCACCATCCCGACAGTGGGGGAGCATAATGTGCTTAACGCCGTATGTGCATTTGCCGTTGGTGTTTTAAACGGTATTGAACCGCAGGCAGTCGCAGATAAACTGAAAGAGTATACACCGTCCGGCAGACGGCAAAAAATAGTAAACTGCGGCACATTTACCGTGATTGAAGATTGTTACAATGCTTCCCCCGATTCTATGGCAGCTGCTATCGGTACACTCACGCATTTGCCGGCAGACAAAAAAATTGCGGTGCTTGCCGATATGCTTGAATTGGGCGAATATGCAAAGCAGTTACACGAAAAAGTCGGTGCGTTCTGCGCCGCAAGCGGTGTAGATGTTTTGCTTGCCTATGGCGAAAACGCCCGTGCTTATTGCGAGGCGGCAAAGGCAGGCGGTATGCGGCAGGTGATGCATTTTGAAAACAAACAGTTGCTGTTAGATGCACTGTTGGAAGAGATAGATACAAACAGTGCGGTTTTATTTAAAGGCAGTCACGGTATGCACTTGGAAGAAACCATCGGTGCACTGTATGAGAGGAAGGGTATTGAGAATGAGTAATTGGGTAGCAATCGCCATCGCGTTGGCACTGGCATTTGTGATTTCAGCCGTATCGGGAAAATGGATTATCCCTTGGTTGCACAAGTTGAAATACGGGCAAACTATTTTAGATATCGGTCCGTCCTGGCACAAGAAAAAACAGGGCACACCCACTATGGGCGGAATTA